>DATDVM010000001.1:0-2882 GCA_035290005.1 Patescibacteria group bacterium
AAGGTTATAGATTGAAACAAGATCATCCTCATCGTCAGTAGCAAGCTCTGAAATACGTATCACCCGTTTTTCAAGATCAAGCGTTTTAACAAGATGCATAATTTCTTTTGTTTCCGGAAGGTGCGTGTTTCCAAACGCCCGACCGATGAGAACAAGATGAGCGTCTTTGTGTTCTTTACTCACATCATGAAATGCTTCGATGAGTCTGGGAATATTTTTATTCACATTGACATCCCCGACATATAAGAAAAACGTGTCAGGAAGATGATACGTTTTCTTGGCCGAGGTGAGTTTTTCGGCATCTTTGGGGAGCTCGCGAAACGCCTCACCGGCTGCCAGTGGAATCACGTAAATTTTTTCTTTCGGATAGGAAGTAAAGCGCATAATATCTTCCTTGGAATTTTCCGAATCCGTAATGATTGCTTTTACCCCCATCAATGACTTTTTCTGGATCTGCCATTTAAGTTCTCCTCTGATGCCCCGCGGATACTGATCGGCAAAGACAAACGGAATCATGTCATGAACCGTTACAACCGTTTTCACCTGTTTGATCATTGGCAGGGTCAAATAAAACGGCTCAAAATACGGATAATGGAGAAGGTCGCAGGGAGGAATTTTTTGCCCTTTACTCGTTAAAAGATATTCATAGTTTTTATCGTATTTCTGGAGCGCATCGACAAGCTTTCTGGTATAGTTTCCTATTCCCCTGTATTGATGCTCTGACGTGAGCGGCGTAACGTCAATTGCGATGCGTTTCATTATATTTCTCCCAAAATTTTATATAGGAAGTCGCATAGTGTATGCCAGAATACATGGCAAAAACAACTCCGGGGAATCCGTCCTGAAACCCTTTATGACGGAGATACAAAGAGAAAAAAGTTGATACCGGTTTCATAAAGAGAGAGGAAAAGGCAAGGGAAAAGGACGGCTTTATACCCTTTTCCAGCATGAGTGTCGCCTCTAGGCTCGTGTAGCGGTCTGACCGCATCAGATACCGCTCAAATGTCGGGTCTGCCATATGTATCAGCTCATGGGAAAGTCTCCCGACTAATCCGTCAACAACCATTTGTTCATGAACATGTTTTGCCGGGAGGTGGGCCTTCCCGCGCTGAAACAGTCGGATCACGTAGTCCGGATACTGCCCGCCTTTTTTCAAGAATCGTCCTAAGAAAAAATTCTTTCTCGGAAGATAAAAAGCTGCATACGGAGGGTCTGATTCGATCACCTGGAAAATTTCGTCTTTCAACTCTTTGGTGACTCTTTCATCAGCATCAAGTTGCAGGACCCAATCACCGGTTGCTTTTTCCATTGCCATATTTTTATTAATATGGAAAATCTGTTTATTGTCTGTTTCAAAGACATGGGGTGTAAATTCTTTGACGATCTCAACGGTCTTATCCGTACTTGTTCCGTCAACGACAATGATTTCATCTGCCCATTTCACTGATTCCAGGCATTCCCGGATGTTTTTTTCTTCGTTGAAAACTGCTAAAACCACGGAAATCTTTTTCATTGTTTCACCATCCGAAACGCGACCTCTCCGTTTAGAAAATACAGGTTATGCCCAGGGATACTCTCGGGAATTTCTTCAGGAGTACCGACCAGGATCACATTTCTCAAATGTTTATCTGCATTATAGGTGATGTGACGAAATTCAAGTTTGTCGAACGATGCCACTTTTGATACTCCCCAGTCGTTCACCGGCGTAAACACCGCCTCGCTCTGGAACCTACTCGGATTATATTGTAGATAAAACAAAAAGAAAATGTAAGGTTGAGCATATTCTGTGGTGACGATCATTTTGTCGATACTCTCTTTTTTATTCGCGTAGGTTGTAACGAGGTCTTTATAGCCGTATTGCCAGTGCCTAGAAGATGAAATCGGGTAGTTCACAAAATACTCGTAAAGGAAAAGAAGAAAGGTCCCGCCTATAAGGATACCAAGAAGGATGGATGCAAATTTTTTCCACGAAATAAGCCTATCCACACTCTGTATTCCCCAGGCCGCAAAGATCTGGGGGACAGGAAGAAGCATGATAGACCGCAACGCATGGGGTGATTCTTTGGTGAGCGAGGCCGCGACAGGGAAAAGAACTATCCAGGGAATAAAAAGATAAAAAAGTTCGCGTTTTTTCCAAAGGCTTAAAAGCCCTATAAGAGCAAAAACACCTTCCCAAAGAAAAAGCACACCGAACTTTCCTGTCCCGTGACGAAGATTGATGTCACCTGTCATAACGAGGAATTCAGGTGAAAAATGCGACAGATAGTTTTTCAGAAACAGAATGGGGACTATAACTTCCCGGCGTTGCAATATGGGAGGATATGAGGCAACCTCTTTTTCCCACACGACCCGTTTCACAATTCCAACCTGGGCAAACCGCGGTCCTCCTCTTGCCTGTACGGACTGTATAAGAAGAGGCAGAGAAAAAATCCAAAACACGAGAAAAAAAATGAGGAAGACTCTTACTGGTATTTTGCGTACCCGTAAGAAAAACGCGGTAAACAAAATACTCGCGAGAGGAAGGAAAAGAAGGAAACCGTTATAGGTGTAGACGGACGCCACGAAACTCATCCCTGCAAAAAAGGCCAGGAAGTACCGCCTCTGTCCGTTTTTTCCAATGAAAAGGAGGCAGCTTATTCCAACCAGGAAGAAAGTGAGCGCGACATTGGCTTCAAAGGCTCCACGCGAGAACTGAATATGCCAAGGGGAAATCGCCAGAAAAAATGAAGCCAGGGAAGATACCAGCTGGTTTTTAAAAAGGAGAAACGTTATTACATAGGTAGGAATAACCCCCAATGCGCCAAAAAGGGCGGAAGGAAGACGGACCGAAAGTTCGTTTAATCCAAAACGTTTGACGAAAGGAACGCTGAGATAGATATAAC
>DATDVM010000002.1:0-6874 GCA_035290005.1 Patescibacteria group bacterium
CCTTCATCCTCATATACCGTGCGTGGACATCAGCCGGTGCAAAATTATACCAATGCCCGATATGAAGATCGCCTGAGGGATACGGAAACATGACCAGACAGTAATATTTCTTTTGAGATGAACGCTGGGGTGTGTGGTAAATCCCCTTTTCCTTCCACTCTTTCTGCCATTTTATTTCGATTGTTTTGGGATCGTAACGTTTCTTCATATATCTTCTCCTTTTTATTATACCTTTCTTTTGTAATGAAAAGAAGGCTATGAAGCCTTAGACAAGAAGGGAAAGTTGGGAAAGGCAGCTGTCACAGAAGGAGACTGCCTCACGGGAGAGTGGCGCATAAAAGGTTGTTCCGCATTTTCTGCATGTGTATTCTTGAATTCCTTTTTGACGCAGTGCCATTTTTTTCCTTTGTTCCTTTCGACAATGTAAACAGCGGACAGGAACACTTTCAATCTTTTTATCGTCGTAACTCATCTGTTCGCGCGCGGAAAAACAAAATCTTTTTCCGCATTCCTGACAGGTGAGATACGTATCAACAAACTTCATGGCATTACTATACGAGTTACCTCGTAAAATTTCAATTAGGCTGATGGCTTCTGTTTCGAAAGCGAGTCAACAATTTGGTTCGCAATTCGTTCAAACATACCTGTCGGAATACGTTTAAACATATATTTTCCCGATGAATCTTTTACGACTTTCAACCGTTCGCCCGAAAAGGTTGTCTTGCCATGTTCACGGATTCCATAGAAAGGAAGAAGTTCTATAAAAGAACGCTTATACGCATCTACTTCCTGTTTCTCAGCATGAGCCATAAAAAATCCATACTATATGTAAGGCAGATTGTGGACCCGAGGGGAATCGAACCCCTTGCCTTCTCCATGCCATGGAGACGTTCAACCGTTTAAACTTCGGGCCCTCTTTTTTATATTATACCAGGCTATTCTACTTTCCATGCGGCGTCAAACCAAGTAGTTCCTGCAGGTGAAGCGAAGACATCCTTTCCTTGCTCTAATACGTATCCTACTTCCCTGGGATAGACCCTCACTGCAATACCACTATCTTTCCCCGGAACAATGACCCGCGGTGTTATCTCTTTTCCCATCTGGTCATGGAGAAACTTTCCGCCTTGTTCCCTTGCAATAAGTTCTTTTCGTCCTCCACTGCGTGATACTTCCGAAAAAGAAGAAAATGTCAGAAACATGCTATCTTCAAATTCATTGAGGGGAAGAAACGCTGTTCCCTTGATCCAACTTGTTTTCCACCCTCTTCCCGCTTTTTCTAGGTTCTCCCCTTGTCTTAAAATGCGTCCCATCTCATGAATCTCAAAAATACGATATGGAAGCGTGCCAAATCTGATTTTCTCCATTGCCAGACCGAGATGTTCAAACTTCTCCCATTCATGTCCCTTGAACGCTCCCTCGTCGTACCATCCCCGCTCGTACCAAATTCCCGGCATACGACCGACCGAAGGTTCTCTCCATCTCCAGTAGGTAATCGGCTGCTCAGCATCTTTTTCCGATACAGCCTTTCTTCTATACGTATCCGCATATTCGAGAAGATGTAAAAGGGAATCAACGTTTACTCTTGGACGAATCTCACTTGAGGATACTATCGTTTTCCCTTCCCTTCCTTGTTTTTCGCCAGACGAACCTTTCATATGTAACCTTCCTCTCGGGCGGTATTATACCTTAATCGAGTGTCTTTTGCGCAGATTCTTCTTCCCCGACTTTTCCGCCCATATCCCAACCGACCGTTTTGACATCCTTAATTATTCCTACAAACACCACATAATAAAATGACTTGAGAAGTTTCAGCCCGTACTTCATATACCCGTCCCGCCTTAGTCGTCGCATCGAAAGTTGTACCTGGGGATTCATAAAAATGTGATAGTGTGCACCCTTTTTCACTGCACGCTGATAGAGATCTTGGTCCTCACCAACCGCTATCCTCTCATCAAACCCGTCAAGACGTTCAAACAAATCCCGTTTAATTACCATGTTTGCGCCCCACCCGATCGGCCAAATATATTTAGAGAAACCGATCCCGATATTATGAAGAAATAAAAACACCTTATCTTTCTGACCCGTCTCTGCCGGAATACACCAACAGGTGGCAATATCAGCTCCCCTCTTTTGCATTCTTGATACTACTTCCTCCAAAAATTGAGGAGGAGCGATCACATCAGCATCCAAAAAAACGATAAGCGGATGAATTGATTGACGCGCTCCGATATTTCGCTGGTACCCAGGGTTTCTTTTGTCTGCAATAAGGGTGGTTAATTTAGGAAGCTTTTCCTGAAACGAAGAAACAACGTTGATTGTATGATCGATACTTCGCCCATCGACCACAATCACCTCGAAGTTCGTATAGGTCTGCTCGGTAAGGGAAGAAAGAAGAAGCCCAATATAATCTTCTTCGTTGAGTGCAGGGATAATCAAAGATAAAGGAATCGCTCCTTTTTTGTTTTTCTTCTTCAGGCGAAGAATGGTCTGAATCATGCGTTTGACCGGTTTGGGGACAGTCATTGTGGGGAAAATATCTTTATGAGTGAACACTGTCGCTCCTTATTTTTTGAGCGTATGGTCGTTATGTGGACTCACCGGGAATCGAACCCGGAATACGGTCATGCGAAGACCGTGGTATGCCGTTTACCTATGAGCCCTCTCTCACGCGTATTATACCTGATTTTCGTTGAATTCTAAACTCTTTCTTCGTGCTGGCGCAGGCGTCTTTTGAGACAAACGATCCAGACTCGAGATAGCTTGGATGCTCAGTCTCATCATCTGTATCGCCATCCGTTGGAAAGGCGGAATCTGGACAGTCTCAGCTTTCACATCCTTGATCTTTTTGAAATACCCCTGTTTAACCGATCCTTCTAAAGAATATATGTAGATGGCTTGAGCAAATACTGAAGCAAGTCGAATATCACGAGCAAGCTCCTCAAAAGAAAGGACTTTCGAGTTGTCTCCCAAATCAACTCCGGCTCCTGTAATTCCAAGCCCAACACACTTCGCGTCAGGGTATCCGTGCACTGCGGCTCCCTGCAAATTCATTCCCAATATCTCATCATAGCCTGTACTATACGTCATAAACACATCTCTTTCTGCAGTAATATCCGGGATATGAAAGAGTTGTCGTATGATCTGTCCGCCTGCCTTTCTCTCATCAAGGATATGGGGAAAATGATAAGTGTGGATCTTAAATCCGTCTTTACGTGCAAGATTTGCGAGTTGGTTGTATGCACTTGTTGCGCGTAAGACAGTTTCTTTTGAAGCACGTCCTTGGATCATTCTCTGAAGTTTTTGGGGAAGAAATTCTGTCTTGAGCCAGTCTTGCATCAAAGACAAAGATGGCTCCATATCAAAGCCAACTGCGTCGAATCGCAATTTGTTTGTTCCCTGCCATTTTTTAAATTCTTCATAACGGGAAATTGCCTTGATGTAGTTATCTGTATTAAACCAATATCCTTCCTTTTTCGGAAGGAGAAGCCATACCTCCAGAGGAACGTTTTCGCTGTTGAGAGTTCGGACAAGCGAGGCACGTTCTTTGGAGAAATCGGGAATGGCCAAAGAGATCCTGTATTGCTGCTTTCCCAACTCTTCAACCACCTGTTTTGTGTAAACACCGCTCAGTTTTTCAGCCGATAGCTCGGAGAAAAACGCAATCTCTGGTTTATCAGGTGAATGATGAGGCTGCTTTTCAAAACCCATGAATCTATTATATATCTACTATGGGATATTATCAAGCTCGTTTTACTTTTTTTTGAATCTCTTTAAGAAGTTCGTTCAATCCCTGATGGGTTGCGCAGGAGATTGGTATCACTCTCTTCCTCTTTTTGCTAAATCCCTTTATAAATGTTTCTACTGAGCCTTTTTCTATAAGATCAATTTTATTCAGAACGATGATTTCTGGCTTCTTTGCAGAAGCTGGGTTATGGAGTTTCAGTTCGTTTCGTACTTTCTGATATGCACTCCAAAGGTCTTCAAATGAGGGAGGGATGACGCCGGTTAAATCAAGCGCAAGCATATGAACTAAACATTGAGTTCGTTCAATATGACGAAGGAACGTATGACCAAGTCCCTTTCCAGCAGATGCGCCTTCGATAAGTCCCGGAATGTCCGCGACGACAATACCCTGGTTCGTTACCCCAAGCGAGGGCTCAAGGGTTGTAAAAGGATACGAGGCTACTTTCGGCCTGGCTGCGCTAATGACCGATAGGAGTGAGGATTTCCCTGCGTTAGGCAGTCCTACAAGCCCCACATCGGCAAGAAGCTTCAATTCCATAGTTAGTTCCTTCTCTTCTCCAAAGCCCCCCTCTTCGTGTTCGTACGGTGTCTGATGTGTGGATGATTTAAAGTGGACATTTCCAAGACCGCCCTTTCCTCCTTTTGCCACTCGTTCTTTCTGTTCTGGAGTGGAAAAGTCCATCACGAAAAAGTTCTTTGGATTTCCCTTGTCTCGCACTGTCACTTGCGTGCCGACAGGAATCTCAAGAACAAGATCAGACCCTCTTTTCCCTGTCTTTTTCTTCCCCATACCAGATTGGCCAGCTTGTGCCTTGAAGTCTTTCCGAAATCTGTAGGAAAGAAGAGTCGAAAGATGAGGATTACTTATCAGATAGACATCCCCGCCGTTTCCGCCATCACCACCATCAGGTCCGCCTTTGGGGACATACTTTTCCCGACGAAACGATGCGGCACCGTTGCCACCGTTTCCTGCTTTGACACGAATCACCACATAGTCAATCATACTGGGATAATCCTACGAAACTCTTGCGTTTACCGCAAGACTGAAAGCGGGTTCAATGCAGCTCCATTACGACGGATCTCTATATGCAAGTGTGTCCCGGTTGAACGGCCCGACGATCCCATCTGTCCAATAACCTGCCCACGCTGCACGACCTGACCCGGAGTTACGTACACACGAGACAAATGGGCGTAGAGGGTTGTGTACCCGTTTCCATGGTCAATAATCACCCTGTTACCGTATCCCGACCTGTCAGGATAGCCTGCAACAATGACCGTCCCGCTGTCTGCTGCTGCAATGCCCGGAGCTGAACGATTTGCAATGTCAATCCCAGGATGCCAGGATGAAAAGTATTGCGTTAGTTGTCCTCCGGCTGGCCAGATAAACTGTCCTGTTGCACCGACACTCCCTGACGGAATCACCGCATACTGAACAGGTGCGCTTCGAGGCGTCACTGGAGCCTTCGGAGGAACACCATCCGGAACAATCACTATCTGTCCGACCTGAAGATCAAACTCCTCTGATGTAAAACTGTTAAATGGAAAATCGACGATGAGTTGCGGGTTCATACTGTACTTCTTTGCTATGCTGTACACCGTCTCACTTTTCTTAACTGTATGTGCCACACCGGTTACCGGTAAAATACGAATCTCGTCACCTGCGGTAATAGAATTCACGCTTGAAAGGTTATTCTCCCATTTAATAGTATCAACAGAAATACCAAATTTCTCTGCAATCTGAGACAACGTATCTCCCGATTGTACGGTGTAGGTGATAATTTTGTCCCGCGGTTTCTCTGAAATCTGGGTCGAGACATCAATCTCGCCGGTTGGTGAGGCCATCACATTAATCTCGACCGTTGTCGGGGTTGACTCAATATTAAGAGTAGGTTCCTGGGCAAGCCCAGGGTACGTAGATGCAAAAAGAGGCGTGCCGACAACGCCCACCATAACGATCCCGATCATCCCGATATGGGTTGCTGATTTCTGAAGTGCTCCGCGTTTCCACAAAAGTTTATCCACCAGCCAATCCTTGGCTTCTTCAAAGTGGGAAAACGCAAGACGAAGTTTCTTTTGAGTGTAGGATCCGAAATCGAGAATCCATTCACCAATTTCAGCCCAAAGAAGTGCAGGCCTCAATATGATCCTCCAAACGCGGCAATTGTACCCGAGATCTCAATCATTTGTCAAGTTTGCCAAGAGAGATCGATTTTCAAACAGGATAAGGAAAAACTGTAATTTTTATACCTAAAACGTGTGTTATATTAGGATATAGATAGATGTACTTTTATACGTTGTGGCTGATGGTTTTAAAGAAGTCTTTATTACTGTCTGTTTTCAGTAATCTTTCAATAAGGAGTTCTGTTCTGTCCCCTTCCGGAAGTACATCGAGCATGCGACGAAGCGTTACGACCTTTTTCATCATATCTTCTTCGAACAGAATCTCTTCTTGCCGGGTTGAAGAACGCTGGATGTCGATAGCAGGATAGACGCGCCGTTCTGCGAGCTGGCGGACAAGATGAAGTTCCATGTTCCCAGTTCCCTTGAACTCTTCGTAGATAAGATCATCCATTCGGGAACCCGTCTCAATAAGGGCGGTTGCAATGACGGTGAGTGATCCTCCTCCTTCAATGTTTCGTGCTGCGCCGAAAAATCTCTTGGGAGGATACAATGCAGCCGGGTCAAAACCACCGGTCAACGTGCGGCCTGACGGAGGCACGGATAAGTTATATGCCCGCGCCAGACGCGTAATCGAATCAAGAAGGATCAATACATCTTTTCCAAGCTCTACAAGCCGTTTCGCCCGTTCTAATACAATCTCCGCTACTTTTGTTTGCGCTTCAGCAGGTTCGTCAAAATTCGAGGCAACAACCTCTCCTTTGACTGACCGGACGATATCGGTCACTTCTTCTGGCCGTTCTCCAATAAGCGCAGCCATGATATGTATATCATCATAATTCTTTGAAACGCCAGCTGCGATTTCTTTAAGAATTGTTGTTTTTCCCGCTTTCGGCGGAGAAACAATGAGCCCTCTTTGTCCACGTCCGATCGGCGACAGAAGGTCAATTATTCGCTGGGAAAGAGGTGTTCTTCCTGTCTCAAGTTTTAACTGTTTTGTTGGATAAATCGG
>DATDVM010000003.1:0-4527 GCA_035290005.1 Patescibacteria group bacterium
AATCTTTTTCATTTGGCCTCGGCGTCGCCTTTTTACTTTTCGCTTATCCAACAATGCGGAAAACAAGTAAAGACTCAAAGATCGCTTCAATACTTCTTTATCTTGCAATAGGATGGCTTCTTATCAGCTGGTGGGTTCATGATGGATTTCATAAAGTAAACGGTGAAAACCTGCAGGGACTGCTTCTTATTGAATATGCATTCCATCTCACCCTTATTCTCGCCGGAACCCTCGCAGCATTTTCTTTTATGCGGATACTTCTTCAAAAAGCGTAAAAATTGTCTTAAAGGAGGTCTTTCATGAAATTTCCGTCTCTTCTCCTTCTCGCAACAGTTGTTCTAGCCATTGCAAGTGGATATTTTGTATTACGAAGTGGGCAGACAACAAATTCTGGACAGGTACAAAGTGATGTCAGTCAATCTCAACCGCAATCCAGTGCTCCACAGATTCAAGAGAAACCTGTTGGCATCCAAAACAACGAAAACGTCGTTATCGAATATACTGAAGACGGATTTCAGCCGAAAATGATCACCATCCCCTTGGATACAACCGTTCGATGGATCAATAGAACCTCTCGACCAATGTGGATCGCGTCCGCCGTACACCCGACGCACCAAGAATTACCTGGCTTTGATGCATTGAAAGGATATGCTACCGGAGAATCCTATTCGTACACGTTTACCAAAATCGGGTCTTGGAAATACCATGACCACCTCAACCCGAAAGCAACAGGCGAAGTCATTGTTGAATAGCTCTGGTATGATGTGATGAATGGGGATATACAAGGCGAGGTTAACTCGGAAAGAAGTTGTCGCACGCGATACGATAGCCCTCTACTTTACCAAGCCAGAAGGGTTTTCCTATGTAGCAGGTCAATTCTTGCGCTTAACGCTCATCCATATGCAGGAAACTGACCCAAGAGGAAATTTCAGATATTTTTCCATAGCCAGTGCCCCCTTCGAAAATGAAGTTTGTATCGCGACTCGTTTAAGAGATACCGCTTTTAAACACGCCCTTGAGAACGTTCCCTCGGATTATGAAGTTGAAATCCAGGGTCCCTTTGGGAAATTTATCTTAGACGACACTGAGTCTGTTCCCGCAGTTTTCCTCGCTGGAGGAATCGGCATTACTCCATTTCGGAGTATGCTTGCCCAAGGGATACAAACAGGTCTACAAAGACAAATTTTTCTCTTCTATGCAAATAAAAAAATGGAGGATGCCGCTTTTTTTACAGAAATCTCTATCTGGGCAAAGATGAATTCCAATTTCATATTTATTCCCATAATGACACAGGAAGACAACACATCTTGGCAGGGAGAAATAGGTCACATAACAGAAAACACGTTACGAAAATACCTCCAAGAGGTAAAACGGTATGTGTACTACATCGCTGGGCCTCCGGAAATGGTATCTTCCATAAAAGAAGTGCTCGCTCCTCTTGGAACTCAAGAGAATCAGATAAAAGTTGAAAACTTTACCGGGTATTAGAAAGGAGAACAATCTCATGTGTTACAACTGCGGATGCGGTATCCCTGACGATGATATGGGTCAAGGACACGCGGGAGTTGACCCCCAGGGAAAATCAATTACTGATAGGACCTTTCAAGTTGCTGCTCAGTCACAAGGAATGAGCGAAGAAGCCGCAAAAAGAGAAACTCTTCGGCTCTTGAAAACCCTACTGGGTGAGAAATAAACAAGCGTTCATACAAGTATATCCTGACATCAGCTTCATTCTGATATACTGAGCTTATGCAGTGGTGGGAAGACTTGTACAATCGCGATGTCTATTTTCACCTCTATGAAGAAAGCGACAGTACGCTTGCTCAGAAAGAAGTAGCTGATGTAGTAAACCTGTTGTCGCTTCAGCCCTCTGTACGCATCCTGGATCTCTGCTGTGGTTACGGAAGGCATAGTATCGAGCTCGCGAAAAGAGGCTTTGAGGTTGTTGGGGTAGATATTTCTCAAAAACAGATTCAACACGCGAAAGAAAAAGCGAAAGACCATCGCGTGAATGTCACATTCCAGGTAAAAGACGCAAGAAAGCTTTCTTTTACCAATGACTTTGACATCATTTTAAATATGTTTCTTTCCTTCGGATATTTCGAGGATGAGAAAGAAGATAAAAATATGCTGCAGGGAGTATACCAATCCCTGAAACCGAACGGACGATTTCTGATGGATTTTTGGAACAGAGAAAAAGAAATACGGGAATTTCGACCTTCCTACGTCGAACACCAAAAAGATCTTTCTATTCGCAAGGAGTGGAAATTTGACGCACGAAAAGGAAGGATCAATTGGAAAAATATTGTCACCTTCGCTGACGGAAGGGAAGAATCCTGGAATCACTCAATCAGGGCGTATACTGTCGTTGAATTAACACACCTTCTTGAGGAAGCCGGATTGAGGATTAAAAACGTGTACGGAAGCTTGAAGGGAGAACCATATAGCATTGACTCGCCCTCGGTCGTCGTTATTGCGGAAAAATCGTAGAAAGGAAATTGTATTCCTTGCGATACGGAGGTCAAAATGAAAAAGAGACTCCTTCTTCTTCTTACGTTCACTTGTCTTCTCGTCATATCTGGTATCTTCTATTCCCTTTTTATTATTCAAAAAGATGTTAAGGCCGCCTGTCTGAAAGCAAAAACTTTCTATCAAAAAGGCTGTGTCGAGTCTTTGATTCAAGCAGTCCAGTCAGACGACTATTCATATCGGGAGAAAAATACCGCAGTCTGGGCATTGGGGCAAATAGCGGATAAAAAAGCACTTCCCTTCCTGACCGAACTCGCTTCTTCATTACCTGAACAAGAAAGATGTCACTATGATGAATTTATCTGCGCATACGAGGTACAAAAAGCGATAAAATGGTGTACACAAGGAAATGTAACCAATTGGATGTACAGGAACCGGGAACAATGGAAGTAGTAAGATGAAGACTCGTCTCGTGAAGCAAGGCTATGAGAAAGCTGCTGATCACTATCTTCAACACAGAGATCAGTTCAAGAATGTCGCCTACTTGGACAGATTTGCGTCTCTGCTGCGGCCTGGAGCAAGAATTCTAGATATCGGGTGCGGAGCTGGAAAACCAGTTGATGTATATCTTGTTGAAAAAGGGTTTACAGTAACAGGCATTGATCTCTCAAATAAACAGATACAGTTAGCAAAAAAACATGTCCCGAACGCCACTTTTGAAGTCAAAGATATGTCTCAACTCAAACACGGCGAATACCATGTCGATGCGATTGTCTCTTTTTACGCGATTTTCCATATCCCCAGGGAATCCCACGCGGCGTTATTTAAAACATTCTGCAGTTTTCTACCCAAAGGTGGTCTTCTCTTGGCTACCATGGGCTCGTCTGAATGGGAGGGTGTGGAAAAAAATTTCCATGGAGTAAAGATGTATTGGAGTCATTATGGTTCAGAAGAAAATCGGATAATTATTCAATTAGCTGGTTTTGACATCGTTTTTGACACAATTGATACCAGCGGCGGTGAAAGACACCAAGTCGTTATAGCCAAAAAAAAGTGAATAGCCATAAATTCTTAATTAATACCCTATAGTATTTTCTAAGAATACATGATATAATTCAAAGTATGGCGAAGCTCGAAGGCACGCTCGATATTCGCGAAACCAGGGAGACTCTGAAGGAACCAAAGAGTCTTTGTGTTGTCTCCTCTACAAGTTTCCCCCGTTGGGAAGAAGGACATAGCAACGCTGACCTCTTAGGAGAAGTCGTCCGCTTCAATTCTTCCAGGAAAGGCCATCTAAACGAACTTCAAGAAGAAAATCGACTTTCCGATATTATCCGAGGAAATCTAGCGATAGAGTCAGTACGCAACCTCTCATTCCTTGGTATAGACGTTGTACTTGTCGACTCTCATAGCTCCGAACAATTTCTCGCAAAAATAAAAAAGATTGCTAAACCAGAAAAAGGACATTTAGATATTTTTCCTCAGACAGAAAAGGGGTACGGTGAAGCAAGAAGAAAAGCATTGCTAGAAGCTCCCATTAGTCTCAATTCCAAATATCCTGGAACTGTCATTATGGCTGAGATAGAAAAGAAAGACCTCTTTCTTGAAAGAAATCTCGTTGACCTTGTCACACCTATACGGGAAGGTGATGCAGACGTTGTTATTCCCAATAGAGGCTTTATCATCCATGATAGCGTTCTGGACCATCCCGAACGCTGGGATGAAGAATTTCCCGGAGAGTTTCACGCAGGGTATCCTCCTTACCAAGCTCGTTCAGAGACTTGGCTGAATCGTGAATTAGCACGAACAATGACAAAGTGTGGTTTTACAGTCCGTGGTCGATGGCTTGATTACCTCAATGGGACAAGAGTATTTCGGGCTGACGTAACGCTCTTAAGCCAGATGATGAACGTATACAAGGCTGAAGGAAAACAAGTGAAACACGTCGATACCGATACCTATTTTTCGAGTGTATATGCAATGTTTCTGAATCTAGGAGCGATAGGCAAAAGCGGCAGAATTGTTGAGGTCCCTATTCGGTTTACGTATCCGAAAGCA
>DATDVM010000004.1:0-8013 GCA_035290005.1 Patescibacteria group bacterium
ACATGACGGTGTCGTTTTTGTACCACAAAAAAAGTCAAATCCGTATGAGCCGACTCGGGAAATTACCTGTGAATTAGTTGATCTGTTCTTAGAAGAAAAAGAAACACTTACGAACAGGGAGTTTCAAAAGGCTGTGGAACACGTGATGGGCTGTTCGCGGCATCAACATCACCTACAAAAGCGCTAGGTTTTCTTTTTTGACTCGACGCGCTTTCTCGCGTGCAAATCTTTTTTCAATTTTCTGGTTGTGTTCTTTTGTCAGAAGCTCAGAAACCTGTTTTCCTATTGCCATACCCGAAACTTCGAATGAAATATCCTGAAGTTCTGATTTGTGGGCAAAGAGAGGTAAAAGTGACAAAGGAGTCTTTTTCAGGCTTTGCGCCACATGCTGGGCTGTTACCTCAACAAACTCCCGTCCTCCAATCACAACCCGATGGAAAAAAGCTTCAAAAGGCTTTTTCTCTCCGAAACGTTTATATCCCAGTTCCTTTTTCCGTTCAAGGGAAACTGGGTTACGAAACATTTCATTTGATAAAACCGGCTGCGCGTGTTCCATCTTCTTTTCCTCACTCATTACCCAGGTATTGTACCAAACAGTACCCGAAACCACAAGATATTTTCGATTAGAATCGGATGAGTATTCTAAATAAAATTCTTTAAATGTTTGTTTGACAAGAAATTACTTGACTGGTAGAATGGGTGCACAATTCTCATCACCTCCTTTTATTGGCAGGCTTGTCTTATAGAGATTAGGAATTTTACCTAGCTTCTGCAAGGGGCCTGCCAATAGAGTTTTACTCATCCTTGTTGACTGTTTCTTCTGTTGTTATACTTACCTCATGAAACAATTTTTGAGAAACTGCGTCGTACTTGTTTCCTTCATCCTACTTGCAGCCAGTGTCCTTGTATTTTCCTTCCGTTTCAAAATAGATCCGATAAATTCTATGTTCCGTGCGAACTTCTCCAGGGAGCGAACAACTCAGGAATTCTTCAGGCTCTTCGACGAAGGAGACGCACGCTTTCAGCTCGCAAAATCTGTTGACCGTATTCTCCTTATAGAACAAAAGCCTATCCTTTCCCAAGTAACAAAAGCTGAATTGCCAACACTTTTCCAGCCTTACACACGCTCCGGGAATAAGGCAACTGTTACATCTGAAGCTACGCCAGTGTCTACTGAAGATAAAAATATGTTTTCGGAAAAAGAACTAACTGATCTGATGAAAACGATCCTTACCCAACACAAAGGATTTGATGTGTATATTTTTGTCGTTGGAAAAATGGAAGAATCTCCGACGTACACAGGAATAACGTACGGCGAGCGATCGTTCGTCATCTTCGTTGACCGAATCCGCGAGCTCTCAGAAGTTCAGGACGTGCGGGAAAAAATTGAGCGGACGACATTTTTGCATGAGTTCGGACACCTCCTTGGTTTTGCCCATGTCACGGACGAGAACTGTCTAATGTCTGAGATCATCCATAGCCCTGGAAAAAACTGGGCAATGTTCCAAGTTCCGACAACCTATTGTAATGAACAACTAGAAACGCTATACGACCTTCAGCAATAACCACCCTCGGGTTGCATCGAGCAACTCTGAATATCATCAACAGGGAAGCGAGTTCATCGTTTCTGTCAAAGACCAAGGTCCTGGAATCCAGCAGGAAGAAATTCCGAAACTTTTTACGAAATTCTATAAGATTCAAAGGGTTTTCGAAAACCAGGAAGGTGCCGGCCTCAGTCTTTATATTTGTAAGCTTATTGTCGAAGCACACAAAGGTTCCATATGGGTAGAGTCACAACTTAGGAAAGGCTCCCTGTTTTCGTTTAGCCTCCCTTTAACCAGACCTCAGGCACAATGGGTCATATGTAATAATTATTGACTATAGGTCTTGCTATTATCTCAATGCTCAGGTATAATGAAACACATCTATCATGGATAGACCTGAAGAAGAGAACCCTCTACCTATACAATCAAATACGTTACTCTCTGGAGTCTCACGGAGAACTTGCTATGGCAATATTCTGGCAAATACTCATCTATGGTGGCGTTGGTTTCGTCGAAATGTTTTTGGCCACCCAAAGAACGTACTGGATTTCAAAAGGCCAGTCATACGGTGCGGCCCTCTTAGTATTTTTTGAGAACTTTATCGCCCTCTTTGTCATCTATCAAATTGCGAATAACCTTATGGATAATTGGCCGGTTTTCTTTGCCTATGCGATAGGAAATGCCGTGGGAACGTTTATTAATCTGGAGAAAGTCCCGTTTTAATTCCAGAATTCAACGAGAACATACTTTTCTTATCTTCAGCAGATACCTGTCTCTCTTTTACAATTCTATATACTCTGTTCTTCTGGCGATGATTCTCGAGCAGTGGTTTTGTTCTCGTCTCTGCTTCTTATTCTCCTATCATCGTTTCTTCTTTTGGCTTGGATAAGAAATAACGTCCCGAGAAGAAACATCGGTCCGGAAATGATCACATACGCAAGAGGACTCGTGTATCCCCAAGCGAAGAGGATATACAAAAACCCAAGAACGTAGAAAAGAATCCCTCCAATTCGCTCCCATCTCCAGGCAAGAAGTGTGAAGGCAAGCACAATAAGTGCCGGTATTAACTGGATAAGAAAACCTATAACTGTTTTTTCAGAAGTGGCAAAAAAGGATATAAACAGTACAAAGAGGACTGATAGAATTCGGGAACTCCAATAGAGTTTGTCCCTCATGGCTTCATTATACTGTTTTTGTCAAAGAGGCTGCGTCCCCGGCAGGATTTGAACCTGCGGCCTAGTGCTTAGAAGGCACTTGCTCTATCCAGGCTGAGCTACGGGGACAAAACATCATAATTGTACCATGAAGAGGTCCTTTTCTCTACCTTCCTTTACACCAGAGTCGCCTGTATGGTATAACACCTCTATGCCTGCGTTTCGTTATTGTCCCCGTTGTGGGGACCGCCTAGCACTCCGAATTCCCAAAAGCGAACACGAACGTCAACTCGTCTGCACATCTTGCTCTTTTGTCTTCTACCAAAATTCAAAACCGACAAGCTCGGTGATTCCGATGAGGGACAACGAAATACTTCTCTGTAAACGTGCTATTAACCCGAAAAAAGGATACTGGGATATGATCGGCGGATTTCTTAAAAATGGGGAAGATGCAGAGAAGGGCGCTCTTCGGGAATTCCTGGAGGAAACAGGAGCGAAAGTCCGGCTTATTGATATACTCGGAATTTTTAACGATCAGTATTCGTATAGCAAATATAATCTGTTTACCTTTAATGTGGTGTATCTTGGTGTTCTAGAGGAAGATTCAAAACTCGTACCAGACGATGATGTCTCAGAACTCCGTTGGTTTCCTATCGATCATTTGCCGGTGAGGATTGCATTTCCGTACCTCAAGGACACGTTCAAAGCTCTTAAGATGTATCAGAAGACGCGTAAAACAGTACTGAAGGCTTAAAATATAATAACTAATAGTGAGTCTGTTCTTTTTCTCTACGGTTATTCCTCAAATCGAGCAAGTGTTGGTACTGCCATTTTCGTTCTTTAGCAACGGCAGCATCGGCATCAGAGAGATTACCAGCTCTATAAATGGCCTGTTGGGCGTACAGTGCAGCTCCTATAGCATGCATGGGGACATGCGCTGTTGCTACGGCCTGACCGCAAGCACGGGCAACAGAACGAGCAGCATTGTCTTCTCCTACTTCACGGGCAGCAGCATGAGAATCAAGCGAAGCTTTACGAACAACTGCCATTTTATATACTCCTGTATGTATCCATGTCTTGAGTGTTTCCAAAGCGAAGCGTGGACGGTGGTCTTGAGGATACGTTTCCTCAAAGTATGGCATGACACGCTTGGCACAATCAATTGCCCAGACGGCGAGCGTTTTCTGCTCGGTCATTCTTACCAACTCTCGCATTTCTTTGTCTTTAAGTGTAATTGGGAATTTTGCTTTTTCCACTGAGGAGCTTTATTATCTTCTGTTTATCTTTGTCACTTCTGGAGCGGGCGACGAGGATCGAACTCGCGACCTTCTCCTTGGAAGGGAGACGCTCTGCCAGCTGAGCTACGCCCGCGCGACTTAGATTGTACAATAAACGATCAAAAAATCCAAACTTTAATACGCACCTTTTCCGCTTAATACTAAAGGAACTGTTCTAAGAAGAATCGTGATGTCAAGAAGAGGGGATTGGTTATTAATATAATAGAAATCATATTCTAAATTTTCTTCTAGAGGAATATCTTTACGACCGAGAATCTGCCATAAACCAGTGATACCCGGCTTTGCATCCAGCCTCTTTTTCTGCCAGTCGGTGTATTTAGCCACCTTCTGAGGCATCTCAGGTCTCGGGCCTACCATACTCATTTCATCCCGTAAGACATTAATCAGTTGAGGTAGTTCATCAAGACTTGTCTTTCGCAAAATTTTTCCGACTTTTGTAATTCGGGGATCGTTATCCCTTTTGGGAGCGTCCGCATACTTCGGAGTGTTTTTTCTCATCGTACGGAACTTAATCAGCGGGAATTGTCTTCCTAAAAAACCTACTCTTTTTTGGATAAGGATAATCGGTCTTCCATCCTCAAAAAAAATGAACAGCGCAATCCCTACCCAAAGAGGGATCGAAACAATAAGAAGAAGAAAAGCCACCAGAACATCAAAAATTCGCTTCGGAACACCGACCCACCAGTTTTCTTGTGTTTTCCAAACGTCGAGAGAAGGGATACTCTCTAATCGTGCAACATCTATCGAGCCGCTCACAAGGTCAAACACATTGGAAAGAACCCTGAAGCGGACATGTTGATTGGAAGATTCCGACACTAATGTCAGGATCGCGTCATGTGATAAAGACGGATCACAGATATAAACTTCCTGAATTCTGTGTTCATGAATCACGTCCCGGGCATCTTTCAGTGTACCGATAACAGGGAAGTTTTTCTTCGTTGAGACGTAGTCATCCAGGAAACCGATGACTTTATAGCCGACCGACTCATACTCTTGAAGCCTACGGGAAAGGTCACGTCCCATTCGACCAGCACCGATAATAAGAATACGTACAATACCTTTTCCGTTCTGATAAAAAGAACTTTCAATAACCCTGAAAAAAGAGCGCCCAAAATTTAAGAAAAGAAGAGACAAAAAGAAGTAGAGGAGAACAATGATTCGTGAATAATCATACTTTGAAAGATACGATGCTGACATAAGAAGAAGCGCCCAGAGAAACGTTGCCCTTATGACAAGATATAATTCACTAAACGGTTTCATCCTTCTTTGTCTCTCGTAGAGTCCAAAGAAGAAGAAAACAAGAAGAAGAAGGGAAATCGAAAACGGTAATGCCTTCATGTACACATTGAGAGGCTGTACCTCGTCCAAAAAAAGACGGAACGGTCCGACATTTCGCATCATATATGCTGCAAAAAAGGAAAGTATTGAAGCACATATGTCTGTAATAAAGAGAGAATACTTTCTATTCATTTTTTACCTTCTTTAAGAGCATATTATACTTTTCCCTCATAACAGAAAGCGAGAAGTGTTGTTCGACAAATGAGTGTCCCTGACGCGCTATCTTTTGTGCGAGAGGGTCGTCTTTTAAAAGCTCCACGACAAAAGACGCAAATAATTTCGGTTCATCCGCGAGAAAAAGGTGTTTCCCATGTTCTGCACCCAGTCCTTGCGCTCCAATTGTCGTACTTACAACCGATCGTTCATGACTCCATGCCTGGAGGATTTTGTTCCTTGTGCCCGTTCCAACAGTGATCGGCGCAATAACGACACTTGATTGAGATATATAGTCACGAATATCCGAAACAATACCAGTGACCGTGATATGGCTATCGTGCAGTGAAAATAATCTCGATGAAGGATTTGGCCCGACGATATCGACAAAGACATCAGGGTATTCTTTACGAATAGACGGATAAATAAAAGAAAGAAAAAAATCGATAGCACTTTTATTTACATATTTATCCAGTAATCCGCTAAAGAGGATACGTTTGGGAAGAATAGGTTTTTTATAAGACTGATAATATGTCGTGTCTACAACGTTCGGAATTACCGTGACGCTCGCTTTCGCGGGTAAAATATGTTCCAAGTGGGATGCATCCGTTGGTGAACTCACTACCCAATGAGTGAACCTGGATCCCAGCCTTTTTTCATACACGAGATACTTGAGCCACTCTTCAACAAACAATGGATTCTTCCAAAATCCCATTGATTGGGCTGCTTTCTTATAATACAGACTCATCGCATCAGTCGCGTCGAGAATGACAGGCGTTGAGACGCGGTGAGAAATAAACTGTGCAGCCCTCACGCGTTTTACCAAGATAATATCGTGACTCGGCGCAAGTTGGGAAACAAGTCGTTTCAAAGGAGGATATGACGTATAGGAAACCTCAAGCGGCCAGGGAAGCGGGAGCTGGAAAAGGCAGTCGAGTAAACATACAATTTTAGGTTTTACGAAGACATAATCTTTTTTACTCGAAGGAGATTCGAACGGGGTTCTCGCGCATTGCAAAAAGACTCCTGTTATCTCGTGTTCATCCGATAAAGCGTCCAATATATGTTGAAGGCGAATACGATGAAACCTGTTCGGTGTTGAAGGAGAAACGAGAAGTATCTTCATATTATTTTTACCTGGCGGAGAAGGTATTTTTCTATGGCATCGATACTCTTTTCTACATCGTAATTCTCTCTTACGAAAGAGTATGCTTTCTCTGAAAGGGAAAGATACGTTTGTTTGGAAGTCAGCAGCGTTATTATATGTCTCGCCGCCGTTTTTGTATCCATAGGTTCGAATATCAAGGCATTCTTTTGGTGACGAAGGAAATCCTTTGTCCCACCCGTTCTTGTTGAAACAATAGGAATTCGTGCCGCCATCGCTTCAATAAGGACAAGGCCAAACGGTTCTTCCCAGATAGAAGGGAAAAGCAGGATATCGTGTTTTTGATAGTAAGAGGGCATTTCTTCCCGTTTTACTCCACCGACAAACTGTATCTGACCAATCACGCCATACTCACCTGCCAACCTTTTTAGATAGGACAGGAAACTTGGATCTTCCGTATCACCGACAATAGTAAGAGTAGGATGAAATCCTTTCAATCGAAGTAACCTTATCACCTTTATTAGTGTTTGAACTCCTTTTTTCTCTGCTATTCGTCCGACATAGAGCAATTTTGCATTTTTACCTGCAAAACTTTTAGGCTTTTGCTCAAAATGAGTAATGTTAATACCATTCGGTACAATGATAGAACCTTTGACATCAAAACCCAGTTTACGATGTTCATCTCTCAGGGCTTTTGACAAAAAAATGCTTTTTCGTAACGTTAATCGTGGGAGCGGATCGCTCTCATATTGCGTTCTCTTCTCAAAAAATCGAAGAAATCTCCACCATACTTTCTTAAGAATGGGTATAAAATCTGTGAGTGACCATATATCCCTGAGAAAATATCGCAGATAGGAAACATGAATACCGAGATAATACGAGAACCTTTCATAATAGAAACTCGGAATCCAGCGATCCTCAAGGTGATACACGATTGGGATGTTTGAACATATCAATGTATTCATCAAATTCTTATGAAGATTTGCCATATGCCAGACGTATAAAAGATCCGGCCGAAAAGAATTGATTTCTTTTAGAAGTGCACGTTGATCCGAAATTTTAATCGATTCTAACTGATCCTGTGTGTATTTTGCTTTTTCACCTTTCTCGAATGAGTTTAAAAGGTGCAGTACTCTTACTATATTATTTTCCTTCTTATCCTTATTGTTTTTATACGTACTGGTAACAACGCGTACGGCATGCCCTCTCTTTTCTAACCCATATACAATATCTTTACAGAATAGTTCGTAACCGCCGATATAGTAAGGAGGAAAAAGATTAGAAACAACAAGGATATTAAGCTTTTTCATAATACCTAAGATACCTCTCGGCGATCACACTCCAGGAATAAGTCACTTCTATGTGGTGGTGCATTTCTTTTGAGCGTTCTTCCCAGAGTGCGCGGTCTTCATACATACTTA
>DATDVM010000005.1:0-3005 GCA_035290005.1 Patescibacteria group bacterium
CGTACACAGAGGCACAGGCTATTATCGAAGGGAAGAAGATCGCAGGAAGAGAACGGGATATTCAGGAAGTCATCAACTACAGGAATGTCTTGAAGTACATAGAAGATGCCTACAAAAACAGAGAAAAGCCAATTACAGAAGAAACAGTAAAGGATATACACAAACTGACGGTTGCACGGATTCTGCCTTTCGAGCAGTCTGGAATTTATCGGAAGGCACAGGTCGTTGTTAAAAATAGTAAGACAGGTGAAGTTTCTTTTCGTCCACCAAACGCGATAGAGGTTCCTCACCTCATTTCTGATTTTTGCGCATGGGTAAATAGCGCTGATGCAAAGGAAATATCTCCGGTCTTGAGGTCTGGAATTACTCACTATGAGATTACCCGGATCCACCCTTTTCTTGACGGGAACGGGCGCACTGCGAGAGCGATTGCGACGCTCGTGTTGTATAAAGAAGGCTATGACATCCGGAAATTTTTCTCTCTGGAGGAATATTTTGATAAAAACTCCTTCGGATATTACCAGGCGCTTCAATCAGTCTCTCATGAGAACAAAGATTTAACACACTGGCTTGAATATTTTTCGACCTGACTTGCGCTTGAGCTCAGCCGTATGAAAGAGCGAGTACAACGGCTTTCGGTTGATCTTAAGCTCAAAGAAAAATGGGGAGGACAGATCGCCCTCTCTGAGAGACAAATTAAACTTTTGGAATTTGTTCAGCGGAACGGATCAATCACCAATAAAGATTGGAAAGATCTTCTTCCAATGGTATCAGACGACACGGTCCTTCGTGACTTGAAAGATCTTATGAAAAAGAAGATAATCAAGAAAAAAGGAACCACGAAAAAAGCTGAATATGTGTTGAGGCAATAATATGGTCATGGATCAGCAAATGATTGTCATCGTTTTTATCCTTCCTGGACTTTTTGCGTTGACGCTTGTTGTCGAGGGGCTTCATAATGTTCTACGGGTGTCAAACGTCCGGCTCCCTGAACTTCTGCGCCGAGAATCTGGTTGGGTAAACCTCGCTTTGGGAATACTCTTTTTTACAATATCAATCCTTGCGTATATCTATATCTCAACAAGATAAACGCATAATGGTTTTGTGTAGATGATGTGGGCATGCAGATACAACAACTCTCGTCCTATTTTGAACGGATAGAACGGACCTCCCTTCGAAATGAGATTACCTCTCTTCTTTCGGACCTCTTCTCTCGTGCATCAGTGAAAGAGATTGACAAGATTTGTTATTTGACAATGGGTCGGCTTGCACCGCCTTATGTTGGGATTAACTTCAATATCGCAGATAAAACCATGATGAAAATGATCGCTTTTGCGTACGGAGTGAAGGAAGATGAAGTGAAGCGCGCATTTTCTCAAAAAGGCGACCTCGGAGAGGTGGCCGAATTCTACGCCCGAAAGAAACACACAAAGAAAACACCCTCTCCTTCTATGAAGGAAGTCTATACATTACTTCTTGAGCTGGCGACAACTTCAGGGACAGGATCGCAAGATGTGAAGATTCAGAAATTTGCCTCTTTAATGAAGCAGCTTGATCCTCTTTCTGTCAGATTTGTGGTACGAATTCCGGTTGGAAAACTCAGGCTTGGATTTTCAGATATGACTATTCTTGATAGTCTTTCGTGGATGGTAAAAAAGGACAAGTCGCTTCGGAAACCTCTGGAAGACGCATATAATATTTCATCAGATATAGGGAAAATCGCTACTGTCTGTAAGGAGAAAGGGGAAAAAGGGATCCGGACGATGGGGGTTGAGGTCGGTATTCCTATTCGTACTGCTGCAGCGGAACGACTTCCTTCAGCCGCTGCCATAATAAAAAAACTGGGAACGTGCGCTGCAGAACCAAAATATGATGGGTTTCGTGTACAGATTCATATAGATTCCAGTAAGAAGAGCGAAAAAGGTGATCTCCCTCTTTTCCCTGGAGAAAAACCGTCAGCATGGGTTCGTCTCTACTCGAGAAATTTGGAAAATACAACACAGATGTTTCCGGAGATTGTGAAAGCTGCTCAACGTCTGCCTGGGAAAAAGATTGTCATAGAGGGTGAGGCAATTGCGTTTAATCCAGAAACAGAGGAGTTCCTCCCATTCCAGGAGACAGCTCAGAGGAAGCGGAAATATGGAATAGACCAAAAAGCCAAAGATCTTCCACTTAAGGTGTTTCTTTTTGACCTTTTATATCTTGACGGAACATCATATATAGATTCTCCGTACAGTCAACGAAGGAAGAAGCTTGAAGCGCTCGTGGAGCATTCACGTCAGGATACCCTTCTTTTGGCAACAGAACAAATTTTTCATGATACAAAAGCCCTGGAGCGTTTTTTCCAAGCAATGATAACCCAAGGATTAGAAGGGATTATGGTGAAAAAACTTGACGCACCGTATCAGGCAGGATCGAGGAACTTCAATTGGGTGAAATTGAAACGAGAAGAAAAAGGGGAACTAGAAGACACTCTAGATTGTGTCGTTCTTGGATACTATTATGGAAGAGGGAAAAGAGCGACGTTCGGTATTGGGGCATTCCTGGTGGGAATCTATAACAAAGAAAAAGATGTGTTTCAGACCATTGCGAAAATTGGGACAGGCTTATCAGACGAAGAATGGAAGAAGATGAAGCGTCTTTGTGACGAAAGAAAAGTATCTCAAAAACCCGCGAGAGTTGAAGTGAGGAATGAACTGACTCCGCATGTATGGGTGTATCCTGAACGAGTGGTTCTAATTCGAGCTGACGAAATCACACGTTCCCCTGTTCATACGGCTGGAGCGGAGAGAGGGAAAGCTGGATTTGCCCTGCGTTTTCCCCGGCTCATGGGATATCGAGAAGATAAATCTCCCGAAGATGCGACAACACTCTCCGAAATAAAGTCTTTGTATGCACATCAAACGCAGGCAAAGGTACGGTCATGACAGAGTCTATCGGGATGACGCTTCTTTTACTTCTTGTTATGTCTCTTCTTCTTTCCAAAAGTGCGCGGATGGTCACAA
>DATDVM010000006.1:0-9331 GCA_035290005.1 Patescibacteria group bacterium
ATTCCGGAATTATCAACTACAAAATGGGAGCATTCCTCTTTGTGGGTATGACTATTGGAGGTTATCTTGGAGCTCACACTGCAATAAAAAAAGGTGAGGCCTGGATAAAATGTATATTTTATCTGCTTGTACTTATGACAATTGTAAAATTGTTGTTCTTTTAGAAATAACTTTGCTCGCCAGATGGGACGATTTTCGAACGTACTCTCTTAGAATATAGATAAAAAAAACGGGCAAAACCCGCTTTTTATTACTCGTAATCCACAATAATCATTGTGCGAAACTGGCTAACTGTGCATTAGTAGCCTGCCAACAAAAAGTACAAGCAGTGACCCGGCTACCGCTACCACAAAAGACGTCAGGTTAAATCCAGAAACCCCAACCCCCCAAAACCGTTGTCCCAGATAACCACCCACGACCGCTCCAATAATTCCCAGAACGATTGATCCTACAATCCCACCCTGAGAACTAGGTGCGATAAAATTGGCAATACTTCCGGTAATTAGCCCAAAAACAATCCAGTAAATAATAGTCATGTTTTCTCCTTTCTTTGTACAGTATCTTCATGCTAAACAAGCTAAGAAGCTTGTTGTTCGCCAGAGAGTACTCGGATTAGCTTAACAATTCCCCAAGCCAAAATAGCGTACACAATAATTGCGACCAGTGTTGACGGCTCTAGAACTGAAGTTGTTTCTACACCTTGGGAGTACCCTCTACGGAATATCCCCTCGAAAGGTAAGATGAACATTCCGGTTAAGCCATAGATCAAACCCACAAAGGCACTTGCGATACTCGCTCCTGTCAACTTAAGGACAAGACGGAAAGCCAAGAGTATTTCCAGCGCTCCGAAGAAGAAATAGACTAAATATTCAACCGTCTGAAAACTGGTTGCTATCCTTTTGGTCTCAGTAGTCACTGCTGCTTTTGGACCCTCATTTTGAGTGGTTACAGACTCTTTTACAATTTCTGCCATATTTTTTCACCTCCTTCTATACTTTTACGATTATTACAGATTTTTATATCCATCCTTTGTTAGTTTGAGTTTATGGATGAAAATCCACTTGAATATCAGATTTCTTAATTATTGTTTCTTTGGGCAAATAGGCGATTAAAGCTTTTTCTACAAGAGCAGTCAAACTTAATTCCTCAACAACAGCTTCTGCTCTGGCGTGCTTAGTAATAGAAGAGTTAAGAAAAAGGGTTACGCGTTGTTTATTATTAGTTGTCATACTTCATATACTACAACTAACTGTAGTACTTGTCAAGTGTCAATATAGACTATATTTATACCAACAAAAAAGCCTTTTTCGAGGCTAATTAGCTCGCCAGCTGGGACGATTTTCGAACGTACAACTTGAGATCCTAGGGAGAATTTAGATTTGATTTAAAAATGTCTTAAAACATCATTTGGCTAAACATGCCAGAGATTACAAAAGCGATATAAGCAAAAATTAATAGAAATAAAACTAATCCACCTACAACAATAGCAAGCAATGTTACTGACAAAGCTTTTAAGTTAAACATAGCTTCACTTTTCTTCCTAAAAAAAAGTGCAATGAGAACATAAATAAGAGAACTTGAGAGTAAGAGGATCAAAAGTAATAAAGGAGAATCTGCAAAAATTGTATATACAAATTTTAGTGCAAAAAGCAGATTATTTATCACTATTTAATATTAAAGAGCGGTGAGGAATTTTGTCAACAAAAAAGCCTTTTTTGAGGCTGATTAGCTCCCCCGGTAGGATTCGAACCTACAACCCACTGCTTAACAGGCAGTCGCTCTGCCATTGAGCTACAGGGGAATATGTGTTTTCGTGCGTATTATAACAGATTCGTGCGGTTTGGCAAAGAAGAGCGCCTAACTTTCAACTTCTCACAAAACATGGTAGAATAAATCCTCTTACCAACCGATCGGTAGGGCATCATGGCGACCAGAGAGAAAATTCTATTTGAGGCTGGGAAACTATTCTCTCAGCGGGGATATTTTGCGGTATCGATGGAAGATATCGCTCAGAGTGTTGGAGTCACAAAAGCGACCCTCTATCACCACTTCAGGAGCAAAGAAGACATCTGTCGGGAACTCGTCTCGTCTGCATGCGAAGAACTCAAAAAACGAATTCAAGTACGCTTGCACAAGGATAAAAACCCCATTAATGCATTGTTCGGGGTTGTCCTTACCATGCTCGATGTTGCGCTGGAAAGACCCGAAATTCTTTTGATGAATAGTCTCGAAATGGTAAGTGATGATCGGACGCCGGTTGTGCAATATATGGTGAACCTTCGAACGGAAATATTACGATTTTTACGCGATGTGTTAGTGAAGCTTGATGTGACACAAAAACGGACGTCCCGTTACGCGTTTGAGCTAGCGGAATTTCTTATCGGATTGGTCTTTTCGCCGATAACGCAACAGAGACAGGAATCAAAAATAACCGCAAAGAGAATAGTGCGGTTTCTGTTTCCTGAACAGTCATCTTAGAAAGGAATTATATGGTACAGGAAGCGTTTTCTCAGCAAGGCAATCTTCTCGTTGAAGCATACGAGGCGTTTCTTAAAGAGACGAAAAAAGATCAGACCCAAGAAAGATTTCGGGCGCAAAGCGTTTTTGGTGTCTTCGCATTTTTGTACGAGAAACTAAGAAACGTCGTTGAGTACAAAGGCGAGCACTTGCTTCGGAGAATATCGATCGAGAGAACCCTCAAAAGGCTTCGAAGGACCAGCCGAACGCCGGGAGCAATTGCCGAACGGCTTGTGAGGGAGCTTATCTGGGGTCGCTATGTTGAGAACGAATCGATTTCCCTTCAAAAGATGGACGTTCTTTCCCAGAGAATTGCAAAATATCAAGCGCTTCGTGGAGAATTGTTCCAGGAATATGCTGACCCCGCTTTGAAAGTTGAGTGGGATGAATGGCTACTCGGGGTTGAGTCGAGTGAAATAGAGGAAACTCTTGTACCTTCTTTTGTTCGTGATGTGATGGTACAGGCAATGTATGCATGGTTTACCAGTCGGTTTGTCTGGACGAACGATAAAATTGATCTCAAAGAAAAAGAGGTGCAGCTTTTTATTGCGGTTCACCGGTCTCTGGCGAAATCCGATGCCCAGCTGACGATCTATCATTTGTTGAAACTGTATGTTCCTCAGTGGGACCATCTCGGCACTGAGTCGTTTTCATATATTGCCCGTGAGCTTCCCACGCTTCGAAAGAAGATTGAGGCACACCTTGCATTTTCTGATTCACACAAAGTGTTCCGCCTGGTACAAAAATATACTGCGCCATTCTTGATTCTTTCAGACGTATTGGACCGCGTGAAAGAAGATGCCCACGAGGTGCTTTCGAACCAAGAACTCCTTGAGAGGGAAATCCGATTTATTTGTGTCACAAAATACGCTCAACTTCGCCAGAGGATTACCCACGGAATTGTTCGAAGCATTATCTATATTTTTATTACAAAAGTGCTGTTTGCCCTTCTCCTTGAGCTTCCGTATGAATATTACTTTTTGTCCAGTGTCAGACTCTTTCCGCTTGCAGTCAATATTGTATTACCGCCGTTTCTTATGTTCCTCGTCGGGTTGACTATTAAGATTCCCGGAGAAGAAAACACGAAGCGGATAATTAACAGAGTTAATGATGTTTTATTTGGAGAAGAACCAAGGGAGAAGGCAGTCATTCAGTTCCACGTGTCCCGGCGTAATGCGGTTGTAGCGGATATTTTTACCTTCATATACGTCGTGTTGTTCCTTGCGTTGGTCGGAGGAATCGCGTATATCCTGCATCTTTTGGAATTCAGCATCGTGAGTTCGATGATCTTTTTTGCCTTCTTGAGCTTGGTGCTTTTATTCGGGTATCGGGTGAAGTGGCAAGCGCAAGACCTCCTCGTGACAGGGAAAGAAGAAGGCCTTATCGGGCAGTCTGTCAACATTCTGACGCTGCCTTTTTTGAATGTTGGTCTTTGGTTATCGGCTGGACTCGCCAAGATAAATATCTTTACATTTCTGCTCGACGTCATTATTGACGCTCCTTTGAAGACTATGGTCGGTGCGGTGGAGGCATGGGTGACGTTCATGCGTGAGAAACGCGAAGAAGTTGTTGAAGTCCCTCAGGAATAAGACTGTTGTCTTCTTGACATGAAACTCCTACTCAAATAGTATTAGTTCATGTTCGCATCTTTTTTAATCACCTTCCGCGAGGTGTTAGAAGCCTCTTTGATTGTTGCGACGTTTCTCGGAATTCTTACCCGTTTTCATCAAGGAAAACATATCCGATTCATTTGGATGTCTGCAGCGTTAGCAGGACTGGTAACAGCCTCTTTTTTGGGATTTTTTAGCGTCACTGGTTTTCGCCTACAAGAAGTATTTGAGGAAGAAGCAAAAGAGCTATTTGAAGGTTCGATGATGCTTGTTTCTTCCGTCTTTGTGACCTGGGCGGTATTTTGGTTGCATACGTATTTTGGGAAACACAAAATGCAGGTTCTCCAAAAAATTCGGGAAACGACCAAACAAAAAGGAGTACTTGCTTTGTTCGGACTTTCCTTTTTAGCAATTGTGCGAGAGGGTATGGAGATTGTCTTATTTCTTTCGACGTTGTATCTTTCAGAGTCACCCTCTGATATCTTACTTGGAGCGTTCGGGGGATTTCTTACTGCCCTTGTACTTTCTTTTTTGGTATTTCAGACAACTCTTCATCTTCCGCTCTACCACGTCTTTCGAGTAACGTCTCTTCTTCTTGTTCTTTTTTCCGCAGGGCTTCTGAAAAGAGGGTTAGGCGAGTTGTTCGAGGCGGGTGTTCTTCCAACATTTTTGAGCGATCCTTCTTTTTCAGTCGCCTTTATCCCTGAGAAAGCAACTCTCTTGGGAAGCATCCTCTCGGTTCTTTTTGGTATCACCAAATCCATATCGTGGTTTCAGGCTGTTATGTATCTCTGTTATGTGGGGCTTATGATGCTGAGTCTTTCACCAACATTTTTTTCCTCCAGAGTCGAAAACAAATAGAAGCATAGCCGATTTCTTTCTTTTTTCAATAAAACATGGGTATACTACGTATAGGGAGATTGTACATGCGGAAGGTTGCCCAACTGTTCGGAGTCTGCGTCGGATTTATTTTCCTTGTCATTATCCTTGCATATGGAATGCAACCAAAGTCAGAACAAGACAGGGTTGCGGGTGCGCGCTATATAGCCTATGATATTCCTGACATACCGCCGATTCCTCCTTTACCCCCACTCCCTCCGCTGCCTCCGATTCCTGAGATTGATATTCCCGATATCCCCGACATACCTCCGATACCGGACATGCCGGAGATGCCTTTCTATCAAACGCCGTTGACGCTTACTCTTGTCAGGCCGCAGGGTGGTGAAAGCGCGAGCGGTGTTTTTGAGATTCAGTGGGTGTCAACAGGAGATGACGTAACGATTCACCTTTCCTACAGTGTGAATGGAGAAGCATGGAAAACAGTTGCAGCAGGACTTGCCAATAGCGGAGCGTACCTCTGGGATACGACCCAGATCCCCGACGCGGGTGACGTGGTTATCTTAGTTCAAGCGCAAGATCGGTGGGAAGAAAGTGTTGCTGAGACGTCAGGAGCATTTCTTATCGATAATATAGCCCCGTCTTCGTTTCACTTAAGCTATGAGACGTTGCAGGGCAAAACGCTGACTTTTTCTTGGCAAAGTGCTCAAGATGCAGTGTCCCAAGTGTTGTACAGAGTCATGCTTGATGATCAGGTCATTGCAGAGAACCTGACACAAACGTTCTTCAATACGGTAATTCCGCAGGATTGGTACGGTCGTTTTCACTCGTGGTCTGTAGTGGCGGTTGATTCTATGAATCATACACAAGTTTCTGAAGAAACCCGGCGGTTTGAATTGGCTCAAGAATCGATTCAGGAAGTTACGGTTGAAGAAAATAAAGTACATGATGTTCCTCTGAATGTTGGAGAAACAATTGTTGAGGAGAAGGAGTATCCGCAGGGACAGGCTCCTATACCGATAAGTCAGGCTCCAAGGGAGTTTTTAGATTCACAGCGGGTGGTTGGAACGATCGTAAAGAAGGTCGAGGAAAACGGAGAAATAGCGACAACGGGTGGTCTTGCATTCGGACTGTATTCTTTCTTAACCAGTATTCCGTCTTTTGCGGTAACACCTCTTTTGAAAGGATTTACGACGTCCGATCTTGCATCTTTACCGCAGCGGCTTTTTACTTTATTGCTTGCGCTTCTTTTACGTCAGAAAAAACGCATGAAGCCTTGGGGCGTCGTCTATGACTCAATTACTAAACTTCCGGTTGACCCGGCAGTCGTGACGTTGAAAAATGAAAAGGGAAAAGACCTTTCTACGCGCATTACGGATATAGACGGACGATTCGGGTTTCTCGTTGATCCGGGAAACTACACAGTTGAGGTAAAAAAGGCGAATTATCTTTTCCCATCGAAAGTCGTCTTGGCAGACCATGACGAGGTGTACGATAAAATTTATCATGGAGAAGCGGTACCGGTCGCAAAAAGCGGACAAGTAATTACCGTGAACATCCCTATTGATCCGATCGGTTTTGACTGGAACCAGGCAAAGAAATTCAGTTTTTATTCTGCGATTTGGCAGCGGGTGATGTTCCGGGTTTCAAGTCTTCTCTTTTATGTTGGGTTTGTCTTGTCTTTTATCTGGATGACGGCACGCTCCTCAGGTCTTAATATTGCCATTTTCGGACTCTACATTCTCTTTTTTGGTTTGAGACTGTTTGTCCTGAAGCCCAAGACATACGGAGTCGTATTCGACCATGAGCGAAATCCGATTTCCTATGCGTTAGTGAAAGTTTTTTCGACAGAACAGAAGGTGATGGTCGCGGCGAGCGCAACAGATGAGAAAGGAAGATACTATTTATTATTTCCTTACCCTGGATCGTTTTTCTATACTGTTTCGGTGAAAAATCAGGACGGAAGTTATACAGAAGTGTTTCACTCTGATGTTGCGGGTATTTCTGCCAAGGATAAAGCGATCCTCAATAAAGACGTGTTTCTTGTATAATCCTGTGAAGAATATGGATGTGAGTCAGAAACGTTTTCCTCTTGTGATCGTCGTTGAAGATGTTCGGAGCCTCTATAATGTGGGAGCATTTTTTCGAACAGCGGATGCGCTGAATGTGCAGAAGCTTTTTTTGTGCGGGATTACCGGCTATCCTCCGATTCTTCACGACCGGAGGTTGCCTTCGGTTCAAAAACGGGTGATGACCCAAGTCGAAAAAACTGCACTTGGGACAACAGAAAGTGTCCCCTGGGAATATCAGGAAGACACGGATTCGTGTCTCAACCGCGTCAAGAAAGAAGGGTTCACGATAGTTGCCGTGGAGAAGACCCCTGGAAGCGTTCCGTATACGTCATTCTCTTTTCCGTTTCCTCTCTGTCTTATTTTCGGCCATGAGAGAGAAGGAGTGAAACCCCCAACCTTGAAGATCTCCGATGCAGTTATTCATATTCCCATGAGCGGAAAAGCAAAATCATTAAACGTCGTCATCGCATGCGCGATTGTCGCGTTTGAAGCAAAAAGGCAGTACGGGAACATTGACAGGAGAATTGGATAATCTGTACGATACATATGATATGGTAAAACGATTTCTTGTTGTTACAGGCATCTTTGTATTTTTTCTTACTCATTCATCTCTTCGAGTCTTTGCTTCTGAGGGAGTGGTATTAGGGGTCGCTGAAACGAACGTCTTATCAGGTTCGACACTTTCTCCGGAAGTGGTCAGTAACGCGCTCTCGTTTTTCCTGGGATTTTTTAGCGGTCTTTTCCTTCTCGGGTTTCTCCATTGGGACCATTCATCTTCTGGCCGGCAGAGGAAAAGGACGAATCCGGAATCATGACAAATCGAAAGTCACCTCTGTATACCCGGAAAGGTGATACAGGGAAGACATCTCTTTTTTTCGGTGAACGGGTGTCCAAAGCCGATCTCCGGGTAGATGCACTCGGAACGCTTGATGAAGCGAATGCGATGCTCGGAGTCTGTTTGGGATATTGTACGAATGAGACACTCCGAAACCACCTCGAAACGATTCAAAAACACCTCTTTCAAATAGGAGCGACGCTTGCAAGTAAAGGAAAAGAGCTTCCGACTGCACGGTTTCCCCGCATCAAGGCTTCAGACGTGGAGTGGTTAGAACATCTCATTGACCTTTTTGATTCTGAGACCCCTCCCTTGTACGGGTTTATCTTACCCGGGGGGACTGACTTGGGAGCACATCTTCATTTGGCGAGGTCGGTTGTCCGAAGGGGTGAAAGAAGAATCATTGCGCTTCATGAGCGGGAAAACCAAAACTCACAAGTTCTCGCGTACCTCAATCGACTGTCGGATTTTCTTTTCGCGCTTGCAAGATTCGTTAATCATCAGAATGAAGTCAACGAAAAGCCCTGGAAATCTTAATCAAGCGTTAATCTCTTTTTAATCATTCCTTAATGAGTATTTTGTATAGTGAAACATTCGCCCTACGTGTATGGGAACTGTGATTGATGAGGTAGACAACAAGGATCAGGAATTCTCAAGCCCGACTGTTGGGTTTCTTATCTTATTTCTCCTTTGTACGGCATTCCTCCTTGCCCTTCTTTTTTTTGCCTAAACGGGTAGGGGAATCAATACGTTACAATACCTGGTATGCAGATTACATCACGAAAAATTGGACGTGTTCATCAGAAACTTGTTTCGTGGTTTCACTCCCACGGACGCACGCTTCCGTGGAGGGAGATAGATGACCCGTACGCGATACTTGTCTCTGAGCTTATGCTTCAACAGACTCAAGTCTCGAGAGTTCTCCCGAAATATGAAGAGTTCTTAAGAAAGTATCGGACGAAAGAGGAGCTGGGTAGGGCATCACTTTCGGATGTTCTTCTGATATGGTCTGGTTTAGGATATAACAGACGGGCGAAATATCTCTGGCAGATTGCGCAAAAGACAGCGTATAAGGATTTCCCCAAGACATTTTCTGGGTTAACCGACCTTCCGGGAATAGGTGAAAATACCGCCAATGCGATACTCTCCTTTGCCTACAAAAAGCCGTATCCGATTCTTGATGTAAATGCAAAGCGAGTTCTTTCGCGCCTTTTTTGGGGAGAGAACACTCCGAAACTAAAGACGTCTTGGTTTCGGTTTGCGAAGACAGTATTTCCGAAAGAAGCAAAGAGGCAGTATCAGTGGAACCAGGCTCTGATGGATCTTGGAGCGCTTATTTGTGTGCAAGAAAATCCTCTCTGTCTTAGGTGTCCGCTTCTTTTAGAGTGCATCTTTGGTAAGACAATTCTAAAAGGAAAAACGAAGAGAAAACCTTTGAAAAAGAAAAAAAACATTCCATT
>DATDVM010000007.1:0-2986 GCA_035290005.1 Patescibacteria group bacterium
AAAGTCCCGTTTCCGTTAACAGTTATATTCCCTCCAGAAAAGAATGCATCTTGTCCCAGAATGTTTTGACCGCTGTCCCCTATTGCTCTTGTCACAGCAACACGAACCACTCTTCTTGCCGTCCCTCTCGCCTGTTCTTTATACCCGATAGCCTCGATTTGGGCTCGGCCCGGTTCAATGCTCTCCACAGATACGGAATAAGAGCTATCCGGCATCACGGTATTCGAATGTTGAAGTGTCTCATCAAGGGTCCCGTCAACCAAATTCTGTCCCCACGCCTCGTCATGTTCAAGCTTCCAAATCGCTTCTCTGACGCCTGATTCTGTGACATAGTATGCCTGAACACTTCCTTTTTGACTTGAAGCGATTTTCCGTTCTGACACAACGATGTTATACCCAAGAAGAACGAGAAATGAGAAAACCGCAATCGTAAAAAGAGTAACAATAAGTGCAAATCCATTTTTTTCTCTCATAAATTCCTCGGCTTTACCTTAGATTCAAACGGTACCTCTTGGGCGTCTTTTTTCAGAGATAAACGGATAGTGATAACGTCCGCACCAAAGAATTGAATCTCATCTACAAATTCAGCGAAAGTCGAACTACTTAAAATTGACTCGGTTGGTGGATTATTATTTATATCCTTTTCCTCTTTCGTTACATAGGTACTAGGATCGCTTGCAAAAGAGTACACATGAACCGCCCGAATAATGTTATTCCCACTGAGACTGTACTGAATATATTGAATTGTATCTTCATGTCCGTCCCGAAAATACAAGCTACTGGGTGGTGGATTTCCCGGATCACTATCTGTTGCCGGAAGAACAGTAACTAACTGTTCAGCCTGTCGTAACTCTCTAGCCATCCTATCCAGCGCCACTCTTCCGTTCTGGTCAATCTCGGCCTTGTTGGTAATTGAGGTGTAAAATCCCTGACTTGAAGAGTAAAATGTCACCACAACCACGAGGAAGATAACAACCGTCGCTACGGCAATGAGCACCTCAAGGAGAGTAAAGCCTTTTTGTTGCGATATCTTATTCATTTAGAATGGAAGCCAGGTGTATCTGGTTCTCCTCTCCGAACTCCTGATAAAACACTGTCACCGTTATTTTTTTTACACCGCTATCAAGCGCAGACTGCTGCATATCAGCATCAAGATACGAAACATCGACTTGTGTTTCGTACAGGTGCATTGGATTTGAAGGATCACTTGCATACGGAGTCCTTGGTTGAAAAATTCCTTCTGTGAGGTCTTCATATGCCGTGCTTATCATTTCTTCGATTTTTGCCTGGGCGATTTCTATTGCCACCGACTCTTGTTGTGAAGTTTTCGTCTGACGAAACTGAAGAGGAAACGCGTAGAGGATGGAAAAAATGGCAAGGACGAATACACTCACCGCAATGACCGATTCGATTAACGTAAACCCGCTAGGCAGAGGCGTTTTTTTTCTCATCTTCTTAGAAACGGAAGTCAACAAAACCCGAAGGTCTTACTTCAATCGTAACAGTAAGGTTTCCGTCTGTCAACGTAATTGCACCGCTTTCTGAAACACCAGCACCCGCGTTGAAGACAACAATATTGTCTGTAAACCCAGAGATGGTATCGATCGTTATACCATACAGTAAAAATCGTTGTGCATATTGCTCTTTTATCAACGTTCCAGGATTATACGGATCTTCTGCATACCGTATATAAAAATATGTGTTAGGGGGTATAAACTCGATTCCATAGACCACCTGCTGTGTCACGGTGTTTTGTTGCATCGACCGAAGATCAGAAACGATTTCTTTCGCAGCGCCAGTTAACCTGTTTTTTATGAGATATTGGCGAAAAGCAGATGCTCCAAACCCAGCTATGATAATTATGATTGCGATGATAAGGAGAATTTCAACAAAACTTTGCCCCGAGTTATCTTTATCCATCGTACTTTCATCATACACCAAAGAGAGTGCGTACAAAAGAAGGTACCCTTATCCCCAATATCTTCTCGTATCCTCGCACTACCTTGATGATTTGTTCGATAACGTATGTAAAAAAGTACGAACTTGCTACTGGAAGGTCTTGTGCGTGAAGGTATTGGCGTTTTTCTCCACCAAACCCCTTTTTGAAAACGGTAATCCCATACCAAGGATGCGATGTATCGGTAAGATCTGCTATCCCTCCCCAAAGATTGTAATACGGAAGACCTCTTTCTAACGCATGCTGTATTGCAGTCCACTGAACAAGATACGACGCTGCGCGCAATTTTCCTTCCTCAGAAGAAGCTGCATACCTGTATATTCCCTGATTCCCCCAAAAAACAATCACGGAGCCAGCAATAGGACGATCTTTATGATATGCGACAATGAGTTCAGCCTCATTCGTTGCTGAAAAAACAGACAATTCTTCTCGAATTCCCCTCTCAACTACGAAATTTTTCCGTTTCGCAGTTTCCTTAAAAAGGATAATAAAATCATTAAGTAGCTCATCTGTTACTCCAGCACGCACAGTCAATTCTTTCTCATCCTGAGATTTTCGTATAAGATATCTCGTGTTCTTCCTCATCTGCCGTAAAACATCGTCCTGAGAAGTAAGAGTCACGACATAACTTATTTCCGCATCCATGTTGTGAATAGGCGCGTGGTGAAACCCGAGCGAACGAAAGAGTTCTTCGTGAGACACGTCAACCAGGGGAGACACTCTGACAAAAGATGCTTTCATTCTTTTCGCATACTCAAGAAGAAACGCACGAACAAAGAAAGCACTCTCTTTATCCCATACTCTAAGAATCGGTCCGTGGCGGGCATGAATGTACTTTCCCCGTCGGGCTTTGACATGGATGAACTGTGCAACACCAAAAAGTACATTCTCTCTGTAAAACCCAAATCTATTAACCTCGTGTCCGTTTTTCTTCTCGACATCACCCCATTGCCACGATTGGAAAAAAGCCTCGGGACAAACCTTTTTCACAAACGTATCCCACTCTTTTTGATCTACTACTGGTTTTTC
>DATDVM010000008.1:0-6289 GCA_035290005.1 Patescibacteria group bacterium
TTTCTTCAGTCGAATACCTTCTACTTTATCCTGTAGTATGGCTTTCTTCATCTGATTCTCAGATACAGGCTTTTTAAGAACAATCGTCCAGTGACTATATGCTTTATCCTCTGTTTTTTCATCTTGCCGTTTGTGAGCCTAAAGAAAGAGTGTTCTGGTAAGCCAAAGAGCCCTGTCTGTATTTCCCTTAAAAAGGGTTTCGGGAAAGGCTTCTTCATAACCTTCTTTAATAAGTTCGTATCCGTCTTTTTTAACAGTGTCCCCCGGGAGCTGTCCCTGCCGTATAAGGGAGATACCCCTGACATCCCGGTACGGGCTTTCATGGAATGCACACTGATACAACAGTTTTGCAAAAGAGAGCGCACGTGGCTCTTGATGGTGAAAGTAGATTTCCTTCCAATAGATTCCCTGATCCATCAAGAGTTCACTCGTCATATCATACGGGGCGCCGCTTGGATCTTCCGTCATTTTAGGGAGATGTTCTCTATACTTAGGAGTCAAATGGAACCGTTCGATATAGTCTTTTGCGGAAAGAAGATGGGTTTTTGCATGGGTTCCCGACTCGGTTAAATGAACAAGCCCAATTTCGTTATGAAAGCCCATTCTTGCTGCTCGTAGATCATTGAAGGCTTCTTTTTTTGAGACGCGTCGTTTGCTGAATCGGAATGGGTACTGTTGAAGAGTTTCAAGAGACGCTTTGTGATTTCCCGAAGCGCGGGCACGTTCTGCGGCAACAATTACGGATTCTTCGCGTTTGGATTTCTCGGAACTCATAGTGTGTTACTATATCTCTTTTGTGCTTGAAAGTCAATTCCTGCATTTGATACAATGACCACCAGAATGAAAACGTTTTTCATCAAGACATTCGGATGCCAGCAAAACAAAGCAGACAGTGAGAGGATTGCAGGAGCATACCTTTCCCGCGGGTTTACGCCGGCAGATCGGATCGAAGACGCGAACCATGTGGTTATCAATACCTGTATGATTCGGGAAAGTGCCGAGAACAGAGTCTACGGAATGGTCTACAACCTTGGAAAGAAGAAACACAAGAAATCAGGTATGAAGATTATTTTGACAGGGTGTATGGTCGGGATAGCAGCAAGAGACCATTCGGGGAAATATCTCTCACTGTTGAAAAAGAAGATGCCCTCTGTTGACGAGTTTTTGCCGATAGAGGAAGTGGGTTTTGATACAGAGCCACTTCGAACAAGCGTATCACATGCATGGGTTCCAATCTCAAACGGGTGCAATAATTTCTGTACGTTCTGTATTGTTCCTTTTACCAGGGGAAGGGAGATAAGCCGTCCCTTTGAAGAGATTCTGAGTGAGGTAAAAATGCTTTCTCAAAAGGGATACAAAGAAGTAACCCTTCTTGGGCAAAATGTGAACTCTTACGGCGCAGATCTTGTTATGGGGATTGAGAATATCCAGGTCCTTCGGGATATACAGGTGACTTATTTTGAGCCAAAGCTGGCAAAAGAAGGATACAAATTGCCTGACGGGAAGGTAGTCCATCCAGTGTACGTCCGCCATTTAGGCAGACAACGGATCCCGACACTATTCCCATTTCTTTTAGAGACGGTGGGCAAGATTTCAGGAATACAGAAAGTTGATTTTCTTTCAAGTAACCCATGGGATTTTTCTGATGAACTTATCGAGACGATAGCCAAAAGTCCGGTTATTACGCGCCATCTTCATTTGCCGGTTCAATCAGGAGACGATACGGTGCTGAAACGGATGAATAGATGGTACTCCTCAAAGGAATATCTTGACCTCATTGGAAAGATTCGAAAAAAGATACCCGGCGTGACATTCGGAACAGATATTATCGTTGGCTTTCCGGGCGAAACGAAAGAGCAGTTTTTACATACAGTTCGCCTTTGTAAGAAAGTCGGATTTTCAGTCGCGTATATCTCAATGTATTCCCAAAGACCGGGGACTGCTGCAGTGAAAGCGTATAAGGACGACGTTCCTCATAAGGAAAAGAGAAGACGATGGAAAGTTCTTGAGGAACTGATAAATACACCTCACTTAAAGAAGAAAAGGAAGAAAGAATGAAACTGCTTCTTGTTGTTTGCGGTCCGACGGGAACCGGGAAAACGTCCCTAGCGATACACCTTGCCCGTTCGTTTCACGGAGAGATCATTTCAGCAGATTCCCGGCAAATATATAAGTACATGAATATAGGGACCGGAAAGGCGACTCCTGAGGAACGGAAAAAGACAGTACATCATTTATTGGATACGGTCGATCCAGCTCAAACCTACTGCGCGGCGGATTTTGTAAAAGAAGCCGTGCCGATCATTGAGCGTTTGTGGGAACAAAAAACTCTTCCGATTATCGAAGGGGGAACCGGTTTTTATATGTCCGCCCTTCTTGACGGTGTGGATTCGATCGGAGTCCCGCCAGATTTCTCTTTTAGAGATACGTTAAAGTATGTATCAAAAGAGGTGTTGTATGAACGCCTATTGAAACTTGATCCGAAACGGGCGTCAACGATTGATAGAAATAATCCGCGGCGACTCATACGTGCTCTTGAAGTTGTTCAGTCAAAGGAAAGGCAGGTTGTTTCTACGCTTACGTACGACAATGTGTTACGGATAGGATTGACGGCAGACAAAAAATACCTCTTTGAAAGATCGGACAAAAGACTGAAGCAGGCGGTGGAGGGCGGACTCATTGAAGAGATAGAGTCGTTGCTTCAAAAGGGTTATACCTGGGATCTTCCTTCCATGTCGAGTATTTGGTATTTGCCAGTTAAAGCGTACCTTGAAAAAAATGAAACCCGTGAAGAGCTTACGACACATCTTCAGACCGAAACACACCGCTATATCAGGCGACAAATGACATGGTTTAAAAAAGACGCCAGGATTCAGTGGTTTGATATCAGGGAAAAAGAACTTCACAAAAAAGTCGAAGAAAAAGTTACGGTATTCCTTAAAGAAAATGCCTAGGAAGCTCATAAGCCAGATTCTGTTTTAGACAATCATCTGTCTCAAAAAGACGTGTGTCTTCTTGCTCACCTTTTTAGAGTGAGTGCTCCTCACCTGAACCTCGGCGGGTCGCCTATAACGGTTCATTCTAGGATTGCAGCGAGGGGGATTGCCCGTTTCACCCATACCTTTCGGTATGACTCGTCTCTGTTGCTCTCAAGGAAGGTTAATTCCTTCCCTGTTTCTTTTTCAAGCTTACGCCTGAAGAAGAACACCAGGCCTTTCGGCTGACGCCTTACGGCGCCCACTCTACCCTATGCTGTCTGGACTTTCCTCCCCTCAAAGAGGCGATTGTCCGGCTTCCTAGGCAGCCTGTATTATACCAGGAAAAGGCAATTTTAGCCATTATTTGGGTTTTTATTGACAGGGGTAAAGAAAAACCCGGCCTTTGTTGTAACAGAGATAAGGTCGGGTTTTTGAATATAGAAACTTATATTAGCTACCAATCTTGAACATTGCTGTCCCGCAGACTGGACAAGTTGCTTTAGAGGCTGGTTTACCATTCTTCATGGTAACTTTCTGAACCTTAGCATCATCAACTTCTCTCTTTGCGCGACATTTTACACAGTACATGTTTGCCATAATCCTTTCACCTCCTCTCAAGACAGAGAATTCAGGTAGAAGTATAGCACAAGCTCAAGGCTAAATGCAAGCGTAGACAAGATCAGTGTTTTCCTCAAATCTTTTCTGATCAGCTTTGGGTCGTAGGGAAGCTCAATTCGCGTCTTCTCGTGCGTCACGTTTTTTTTCTTTTGAACAACCTCGGAATACGAAAAAGCTTCTGGTTGTTTTGTGTGAGAAGGCCTTGGTGCGGAAGTTGGAACTGGCGTATCTTGTTCAGATCTTGGTTGTGACTGATCAAGTTGACGCCGGAGTTGAGCAATGATTTTATCGCTTTTCGTCCTTCGTTTCTTCGCCATGAAAGGTATTGTATCACATTGACACAACGCCATGATGTGTGATACAACTATAGAGTACAGAAGTTACTCGGTTAAGAAATGTATGAACATTGAAACACTTTTACTCCTTTTGGGTGTCATAAATATCTGTGCTCTCATAGCTTTGGCATTGGTTGTACGGAAGATGACGAAACATTACCGTGAATTAACAAAAGGAGTGGGCATCTCGGATTTACAAACCGTTCTTGAGAAACAACTGTCTCTTTCGAAAGAACAACAAACGCAAATTGAAAAATTGTTCCAAAAGTTTCAGGTAGCTGAGAAAGATATGCTTTCCCATGTCCAGAAGGTAGGATTTAAACGGTACAACCCGTATGAGGAAACAGGAGGAGATCAAAGTTTCATCTTGGTTTTTCTCGATAAAAAAGATGACGGGGTAGTCATATCAAGTCTTCATGGAAGAACAGGAACCAGAGTCTATGCGAAGCCATTAAGGGGCGGGGAAGGAAAAGGATACGAATTATCAAAAGAGGAATCCTTGGTCGTATCCCAAACGCAAAAGAAAGCAAATAACTAGCGAAGTCACGTGAGGTTTTGATACAATGGCAAATATGGAAGAAAAGAAGAAAACCATTCTAATGAGAGTACTTGCAGTTCTTCTCCTTTTTGGTGTTTCATTCGGGCTGTCTTTTGGGACAACAAGATATTTAAATACAACGTCGGAAGCGGGGAACCTCCAATCTCCTCTTTCGGAGGACAAGGATACGACGGACTTAGGGCCGAAAGACACTCCGAGTCCTTTGAATGGCGCGTATTACACAAAGCAACACGCAGCGTTTTGGAGCGAGAGACGGCCTCTTGCGATTATGGTCGAAAACCATACACAAGCCCGTCCTCAATCAGGACTCACTTCCGCTGATGTCATTTATGAAGCAGTCGCAGAGGGCGGGATTACCCGTTTTATGGCAGTGTACTTCGCCGAAGAACCAGAGATGGTTGGCCCTATACGGAGTGCAAGAACATATTATATTGACTGGTTATCGGAGTATGACGCTCTGTATGCTCATGTCGGCGGAGCGAACACTCCCGGACCAGCGAACGCATTGGGGCAAATCAGGGAGTATGGAATTCGTGATTTGGACTATATGAGTAGAGGGTATCCTCTGTACGAACGGTTAAGGGATCGCCTTCCCGGGGTTGCGACAGAACATACTGTCTATGGATATCCGACAGCGATGTGGGCACAGGGGGCAAAACAAGGATCGGGAGCGGTAGATAGTGATACAGGGAAACGGTGGGACGAAAATTTCAGGTCATGGAAATTTAAGGACGATGCTCCGGAATCAGAAAGACCGTCATCGCAGGTAGTTGATCTTCAGTTTTGGACGGGATATTCCGACTACTCGGTTCGCTGGGAGTATGACAAGAGTACCAACTCATATAAAAGATTTAACGGCGGTCAACCGTTTATTGATAAAAACACCGATCAACAACTTGCCGCAAAGACAGTTGTTGTCCAGGTGATGAAAGAGTCAGCGGCGCGGGACGGATACGAACACGGAACGCATTTACTCTATAAGACAATAGGTTCAGGAAAAGCGACAGTCTTTGCAAACGGAAAAGCGACGGAAGGAACTTGGAAGAAAGACAAACGAGCGTCCCGAACACTCTTTTTCGATGCCGCCGGAAATGAGATTGAACTCGCACGCGGTCTTATTTGGATTACAACATTACCAGATTTCGGTGAAATGACGGTTCAATAAAGAATGGGGGTGCATGAGAGGAACCTGTACGTTGTAGAAAACTGCCTGCCCAAAGGAGGAAGGCATGTTACGTGACCTTTTTATTTCAAAAGTTCGGGTCGAAATCCTGAAACTTTTCCTCGTTTCCCCCGAGAAGATCCATCACATTAGAGGAATAGTCCGTGCTATCGATGAGGAGATAAACGCGGTCCGACGCGAACTCAAACGCATGGAAAAAATCGGACTGATGTCCTCCGAGTGGAGAGCAAACAGGAAATATTACCGTATCAGAAGAGATTACCTGTTCTACCAGGAACTTCTTTCAATGATCTCAAAGATTACAGGCCTCGGCGGGGCGGTCATTCAACACAAAAACAAAATTGGAAGAGTGAAGTATGCCATGGTATCAAGAAGGTTCTTAAAAGGCGAAAAAGCAGATCCGAACGAAGTCGACATGCTTATTGTCGGGAACATCATTTTGCCCGAGCTCGCATCCATTGTCCGGGAACAGGAAGCCAAGCAGACGGTTGAGATAAACTACACTGTGATGTCTGAAGATGAGTTTACCTTCAGGAAGCGAAGAAGGGATCCTTTTATTCTTTCTGTTCTCGAATCAAGCAGGGTTATGTTGATCGGTGACGAAGACGAAATGGTG
>DATDVM010000009.1:0-2989 GCA_035290005.1 Patescibacteria group bacterium
TGTTTCTCTTGATCGTTCAACTATTTTAAATTTGGAACTTTTTTCTACGCTTCGAGAAGGAGATAAAAAAGGATCACTTATCTCTGTCCTGGACCAAACGACAACGGCTATGGGCGGCAGGCTGCTTCGGCAATGGATCTTAGCACCGCTAAAAAACAGAGAGAAAATACAAGAACGCCTCGATTCAGTTGAGGAATTTTACACTCAAAGACCACTGAAAAATACTGTTCAGGAACTCCTGAAGGAAGTGTTGGATATTGAACGCATCCTTTCGAAATTATCAGTCGGTATCGGAAACCCGCGTGATCTGATTGGATTAGAACAATCTCTCTTGAAAGTTCTTCTTGTGAAACAAGCTTTAAAGAAGGTACGAACACCACTTCTCCATCGCATACGGGAAGCTCTGTCGGATGAGCTTTCAGAAATTGTGGAACGTGTCAAGAAACATATTACCGAAGATCCTCCCGTAGATGTGAGACAGGGAAGATTTATCCGGAAAGGTATTAATCGTGAACTTGATGATCTTCGTGAACGGATAGGAGGCGGAAAAGAGTGGCTTGCAAAACTCGAAAAGAAGGAAATGGAACGGACAAAAATCCCGTCACTGAAAGTACGTTTTAATAGTGTTTTTGGTTTTTATATAGAGGTAAGCAAAGCTAATCTTCATTTGGTTCCGAATGATTACATCAGGAAACAAACACTGGTCAATGCGGAACGGTTTATTACTCCTGAACTTAAGTCCCAAGAAGAATTAGTACTTACCGCAGAAGAACGGATGAACCTACTCGAATATGAAATTTTTGTCTCACTTGTTTCATCTTTAGTGAAACAGACAAAAATTCTTCAAAAGGCTGCGAGTGCTATCGCAACACTGGATGTTCTCGTGACGTTTGCACATCTTGCGGAAAAGAAAAAATATTGCAAGCCCTATCTTACGACGAAGGGAGAAATTGAAATTCATGACGGCCGTCATCCTGTTGTTGAAGAACTCTTAGAGGATGAACAGTTTGTTCCGAACGACGTCACGTTGAACCAGGGTGATCACCAACTCCTTCTTATTACCGGACCTAATATGGCTGGAAAATCTGTGTATATACGCCAGGTGGCATTGATCACTCTTATGACTCATATAGGGTCTTTTGTACCATCAAGAGAAGCCAAAATAAGCATTGTGGATAGAATCTTTGTTCGAAGCGGAGCATCTGACGTTATTTCATCTGGATTATCGACATTTATGGTTGAGATGATTGAAACAGCCCATATTCTCCATCATGCGACAAAAGATAGTCTCCTTATCATGGATGAAATCGGGAGAGGGACAAGCACATACGACGGAATCAGCATTGCCTGGGCTGTTGCTGAATATCTTGTCTGTCATCCTAAAATAACTCCGAAAACACTTTTTGCGACACACTATCATGAACTTCAGTCGCTTTCACAAAAGTATCAGAAAATTAAGAATTACCAAATGGCTGTCGAAGGGAAAAAGGGCGAGCCGATCTTTTTACACAAAGTTGTCCCCGGCGGAGCCTCCCATAGTTACGGTATTGCTGTTGCGAAACTTGCAGGAGTTCCGACAGATGTCATCTATCGGGCAGTCGAAGTGTTACGAAAATTGGAAGAAAGAAAGGTGGAGACTCCTGTCGGGAAATTAGATATCGCTCCTCCCGACCAGATGACGCTTTTCAAACATGAGGATCATCCTATTATGAAAGAGCTAAAGGGGCTTGAGGTTGATACCATGACTCCTCTTGAAGCTTTAGAAACTTTAGCACTGTGGAAAAAGAAGATACAATAGGGATATATGGGAAAAATAAAAATTCTTTCAGATGACATTATCAATAAAATCGCCGCCGGTGAAGTGGTTGAAAGACCAGCATCGATCGTCAAAGAACTTGTTGAAAACGCCCTTGACGCGAAAGCAAGTTCTATCCGGGTTGATATTGAAGAAGGCGGGACAAAAAGGATTGTAGTGACCGATAATGGCGAAGGGATGGACAAAGACGATGTCAAGGAATGTGTAAAACGGCACGGAACGAGCAAAATTTCTACACTTGATGATCTGCTTCAGATTTCTTCATACGGATTTCGGGGAGAAGCATTAAGTAGTATCGCTGCCGTTTCCGAGCTTACGGTCAAAAGCAAACCTTCCGCAGGAGTTTCCGGGACAACATTGTTTCTGAAAGGCGGAATTCCTGAGTATGTTTCCTCTGTCGGGATGCCTCAGGGTACAAGCATTCGCGTTGACAATCTTTTCTACAACGTTCCTGCACGAAAAAAGTTCCTGAAAAACCCTGCGACCGAGTTACGTCATATCGTTGATGTCGTTACGGATAATGCGTTCTCGCATCCTGAGATAGGATTTCTTCTCTCGCATAATAAAAAGTCTGTATTCGATTTATCTGAACGCCAAACGCTGGAAGAACGAATCCGTAGTCTTTTGGGAGAACAGGTTTCCTCTTCTCTCGTTCCTGTCTTTTTTGACCATCCGCATCTTCATATCTCCGGGTATATTACTAAACCTCAGACCGCGAGTGAAACAAAATACCGCCAATATACGTTCGTGAATGGAAGGCGTGTGAGGGATATGATCGTCGCCAAGGCTGTCCGGGAAGCATATGGTCCACTTCTTCCACACACATCGAATCCCATTTTCCTCCTCTTTCTCACACTTCCATACGACTCGGTTGATGTCAACGTCCACCCACGAAAAGAGGAGATTAAATTCATCAACACCTCATTTATCTATACTTCCGTAAGAAATGCAGTTTCTCATGCGTTGCAAAAAGAAGATTTAACCTTTATCGGACAATTCTCCTCAAAAACTCATATCGATCTGCCAGCAACAAAATCCAAAGAGGAAGGAAAGACTGATTCTTTTATTCAGCCACGGCCAATCACACTCTTTCAAGAAAAAAGAGTTCGTGTTTCTGATGCTGAGATGGATGCGCTTTTTGAAGAAAAACTCGTCGTTGAGAAGCAAGATATA
>DATDVM010000010.1:0-6800 GCA_035290005.1 Patescibacteria group bacterium
TCTCGTCAAGAAACTTTTTTAACGCGAGCAGCTGAGGATAATGACGGGGAAATCCGTCAAGAATAAAACCTTTTAAACAATCTTCCTTAGACAACCGTCCCAGAATAAGTGTATTGACTATGTCGTCGTCAACGTATTTCCCTGCTTTCGCGCTTTCCTCACAAATCTTCCCGATAGGTGATTTTTTTTGAATCTCACCTCTCACAAGCTCCCCAGATTGAACAAGGGGAATCCCAAGCATCCGGGAAAGAAGTACTGCTTGCGTTGTTTTTCCTGAACCTTCTGGTCCGTACACTAAGACAATCATACTTACCTCTCTAAAAAGCCCTCGTAGTTTCTCATGACAAGCATCGCTTCAAGCTGTTTTGTCGTTTCAAGAACTACCGAAACTACAATAAGGATTCCTGTTCCTCCGACTGTTAACGCTGCAATTCCGGTAAATGACCGCGTCAAAGAAGGGAGAATCGCAATTAAACCTAAAAAGACTGCTCCAGCAAGCGTTATTCTTGTTAAAATGCGATTTAGATATTCAGCCGTTGGCTTTCCTGGTCTGATTCCAGGAATGAAGCCACCGTACTTCTTGATCTCATCAGCAATTTTAGTCGGATTAAATGTGACTGCGGTATAAAAATAGGTAAACCCTATGACCAGTGAGAAGTAGACAAAGTTATAAAGAAGGCCCGCGGGGTCAAAATGGTCACGAATCCAGATTGAAACAGAGGACACGATAGGATTCGGAAACGCAACAAGATAGTTTGCTAGCATTGATGGCAGTAAAATAAGAGAAACCGCAAAGATAATCGGGATGACTCCTGCCTGATTTACACGAAGCGGCAAGTACGTTGCTTGACCTCCGTAGAGTTTGTTTCCCCGTACCCGACGTGCATACTGGATCGTAATTTGCCTGGTTGCTTCATTGATAATAACGATCGCTGCAACAACTACTACTGCAACTGTCCCGAAAACAAGAATGTTGAAAAGTTGCGTGGAGGTCACAATCGCTTTTGTTTGAGCAAAAGCAACGGGAAGCCTCGCAACGATTCCTGCAAAAATAAGCATAGAGATACCATTTCCGATCCCGTGTTCTGTGATGAGTTCACCCAACCACATAAGAAAAACTGTTCCGGCCGTCATTGTTACAATCATTGCGGTAAGAAACAAAGGATTCAGAGGATCAATAATCTTCTGATTCTCTAAAAGCACGTACATACCAAAAGATTGGAGTGCTGCCAACGGAACGGAGAGAAAGCGTGTATATTGGTTGAGCTTTTGTCTTCCAGATTCTCCTTCTTTTGAGAGTTCTTCTAATTTAGGAAACACGATCATGAGTAATTGAAAAATGATCGAAGCATTGATATATGGGTTCAATCCAACAGCCATAATTGAAAAGTTGATAAGGGTTCCTCCTGAGAAAATATCAAGCAGCGACAGAAGTTCATTTTCGTTAAAAAGTCGTTTCAGTGCGGTTAGATCAACACCCGGAACTGGAATAAAAGCTGCAAGACGGAAGACCATGATGACAAACGCAGTAAAAAGAATCTTTTTCCGAAGATCGGGAATGTTCCATGCGTTTTTTATCGGGTCAAGGATCGAATTCATGAATCTTTCTGCTCCTTTGCGCCCTTGACCTTTTCTTCTTTTTTGGTTGCTCCCCCTAATTTATCGACCTTCTTCTTTGCCCCAGATGTCATCGGGACAAGAATAGTTAAGGGGACTTGGAGGTCTCCTCCTCCCAATATTTTGACACCCAAACTCTTTGCATCTTCTTCTTTTACAATTCCATGTTTCACTAAAAGATCGATATCTACCGTAGAGTTCGCCGGTAAAATATTCAAGTATTTAAGATTAATCTCCATTGGTCCAGTTGATGGTTTCAGTTTTCCTTTTCCACGCTGCATGGGAAGTCTTTTGAGAAGAGATTTCTTTATCTTTGTTCCCTCAAACCATAAAGCGACTTTCCCTCGAGCGTTTTGTCCTTTTGATCCCCGACCGACCGTGTGGCCACCACGACCACTTCCATATCCTCGACCTCTGCGTTGAGCTTTACTCTTATTCCCTACCACTTTCTGAAGTTCATGAAGTTTCATTTCTTTCCATCCTTCTTTGCTTTCTTCTTCGTAACCTTCCCTTTCTTCGCTTTATCTGAAGTGTGTTTCGCTGGTCCTTTTTTCTGAGAAGTTTTCTTCTTTTCCACACCTTCTTGTACTACTTTGTTTTCTTCCTTCGCTTCTTTCTCATTCTCTTTCTTTCCCTCTTCTTGTAGAACTTCCTCTTTCTTCTCCTCAACAGCACGTACCCTTTTCTTTAAGTCGACAAGTCCTGCGAGTCTCTTTATGGCTTCCATTGTTGCATAGACGTTCGAAGCTTGGTTATTCGTACCAAGTACTTTCGAAACGACATCCAGAACCCCTCCTGCCTCCATTACTGCTCGTACAGCCCCTCCGGCAATCACTCCGGCACCAACAGGTGCAGGCTTCAAGATAATCTTTGCGGCTCCGAGTTTCACAAAAATAGGAGACGGTATGGTTCTACCCCTCATCGGAACATTGACGAGATGCTTCTTCGCGTAATTTACACCTTTCCGTATTGCAGATTGAACATCTCCCGACTTTCCCAACCCGACACCTACTCTTCCTTTCTTATCACCAATAACCATCAAAACAGAAAAACCGATTTTATTGCCGCCTTTTGTTTTCTTTGCGACTCGGTTCACTTGGACAATTTTCTCGTCAAATTCTTTTATTTCCCTTGGTCCTTGATATGCCATAAATCTTCCTCTCCTTTAAAAGGAAAGACCTCCCTCACGAGCTCCCTCAGCGAGAGCGCGGACTCGCCCGTGGTATTTGTATCCTGATCGATCAAAAACAACTTTTTTGATTTTTTTCTCTTTCGCTCGCTGTGCCAAAACTAAACCGACTTCCTTTGCTCGCTTCATCGCTTCTTTTGGCAACTTCGTTTTCTTTTTCTCTAACTCTTGGTCAGAAGCAGCAACTAACGTATTACTATGAACATCGTCAATAAGTTGTGCATAAATATAAAAGTTCGAACGGAAGACAGAAAGTCTCGGACAATCTTTCGTTCCGGAAAGTGTCGCCCGAATTCTTGTATGCCTTTTTATCCGTTGTGTTTTCTTTTCTATTTTTTTCATGCCTGAGTCCCTCCAGCAGTTCCTTTTCCTGCTTTTCCGGGTTTTGTACGAACAATTTCATTATCATACCGAATCCCTTTTCCTTTATATGCATCCGGTGGACGGACTGCACGGATTTGTGCCGCTACTCTTCCGACAAGTTCTTTGTCTGCCCCTGAAACGACAATCTTATTTTCTTCTACCACAAGGACGACACCTTCGGGCGGAACGATAGTCACTGTGTGAGAAAATCCGACCGAGAGAACGACAGATTTCCCCTCTAACTTCGCTCGGTAGCCGACCCCAACCAGTTGAAGTGATTTTGTCCAACCAGTTGTTACACCCTTCATCATGTTTGCAATGAGACTCCTGATAAGCCCATGATACGATTTTGAAAACTTATCTTCCTTTATCCGTTTAATAATGACCGCTTCATCCTTTCTCTCAATGGTAACTTCTGGCCTGACATGAAGCGTTAATTGACCCTTAGGCCCAGCAACCACGACTTTATGAGATTCCAATGTAAGTTGGACATCCTTTGGTATAAAAACTGGCATCTTTCCTATTCGAGACATGCTAAAAACTCCTTTACCACACAATACAAACTACTTCTCCCCCAAGAGCTTTTTTCTTTGCTTCCTTATTTGTCATCAGTCCTTGCGGAGTCGAAAGGATGGTCAATCCCATACCTCCCAACACCCTTAATACCTCATCGTTTCCTTTGTACACGCGGCGGCCAGGTTTTGAAACACGTTTCACACCTGATAATACCGGTGATCCATCATTATAGCGAAGTGTTAAAGTAAGGATCTTCACCTTCGAATTTCTTGTCTTCTTTTCGTTCTCTTGTACCTGATCGAGATACCCTTCTTTTTGAAAAATACGTGCAAGTTCTTTTTTCATCCTTGAAAAGGGGACCACGACAGTCTTCTTTTTTGATAAATATCCGTTTCGAATAATTGTCAGCATGTCACCAATTGTATCCATGCATGTCCTCCTAATAGTTCGACTTCAAAACTCCGGGAAGTTCCCCTTTATTTGCAAGTTCGCGGAAACACAACCGACACATACCAAATGTTCTGATGTAGCCTCTCGACCGACCGCAGAGCTTGCAACGGTTCCTCTTCCGTGTTTGAAATCTTGGTTCCTTATTTGATTTTTCGATCATTGCTTTCCGTGCCATACGTTATTTTCCTCCGTCCTTTCGTCTTATGGGCATACCCATAAGTTCAAGAAGACGTACCCCCTCTTTGTCAGTCTTCGCTGTGGTAACAAGAGTTACCTCAAGGGACCTTACTTTATCGATTTTGTTGTAGTCAATTTCAGGAAAAACAATCTGTTCGGTTAATCCTAATGTATAATTTCCTCTTCCATCGAAACCCTCTTCAGGGAGGCCACGGAAGTCCCTCACTCGTGGGAGAACGATCTGAAAAAGTTTATCGACAAAATCATACATTCTCTGTCCACGCAGTGTTACCTTTACCCCTACAGGTTGTCCGGCACGAAGCTTAAACCCTGCAATCGACTTCTTTGCCTTCGTCACCACTGGTTTTTGCCCTGTAATTGCGGCAAGATCAGCGAAACTTGCTGTAATAACTTGATCACTATCTTTTGCCTCTTTTAACCCAATATTCACGACCGCTTTTTGAAGCCGCGGTACGGCTAAACTGTTTTTGTATGCGAATTCCTTCGTCATGGTTGGGACAATTGATTTCTCGTATTGTTCTTCAAGTCTGGCCTTCATTATTTCTTTTCCTTTTTCGTTTCAATAATCGCCTTGCATTTCAAACATTTCCGTAACTTTTCCCCACTTCTATCGATCTGATACCCTATTCGTGTTTGTTTTTTACATTTCGGGCATAACACAGCGATATTTGCAACAGGGAGAGGCTTCACGATATCAATAATTCCACCCGGCTTATTTTGTCCCCTTGCCTTCACATGGCGCTTGTAGAGATTGACGCCACCTACCACAACGGCATTTTTCTTTAGGACAAGTTTTTCTACCTTTCCTACCTTTCCCTTATCTTTTCCGGCTGTAACAATGACTTCGTCGCCAATCCTTACTTTCATTTTTATAATACCTCCTGGGCAAGTGAGGCAATTTTCTTATAGCCCAAATCGCGAATTTCCCTGGCTACTGGTCCGAATACTCGTGTTCCCCGTGGGTTTTTATCTTTCATATTATCTATAATGACCGCCGCATTGTCGTCAAATCTGATATAAGAGCCGTCAGGTCGCCCGAACTCTTTCCTTGTTCTTACGATGACAGCTTTCACTTTTTGATGATTTTTTACCATTCCCTGAGGATCGGCACCTTTCACGACAGCATTGACCACATCGCCAATATAGCCGAATCTGCGTTTGGATCCTCCGAGAACCTGCATCACATAGAGAGCTTTTGCTCCTGTATTATCTGCAACCGTTAATCGAGTTCGAAGCTGAATCATTTCTTCAAAACCTCCACTACAATCCATCGTTTTTCTTTCGAAATTGGTCTTGTTTGAGCAATTCTCACCATGTCTCCCACTGCTACTTTCGTTTCACAATGCACTTTATATTTTTTCGTAAATTTCATTGCTTTTTTGTATAAAGGATGCATTTTCCTTGTTTCAATCACGACGACCACAGTTTTATCCATACCGGCTTTCACAACAGTGCCGATCATATAGGTCTCTGATCGCTTTACTTCTTTATTTTTCACTGCGAAGCTCCTTCTCGCGAATATATGTTTTAAGAATGGCAATTTCTTTTTTCTTTACAGACAGCTCGTGAACATTCTTCAATTTTCCGATCGACTGCTGCATGACAAGATCAACCAGTTCTTTTTGCTTTTTTACGACCTGTTCGTTTAATTCTTTCCTAGATTTCTTTTTTAAATCGTTTTTCTGATCACGCTTCATGTGCTTCCTCTGAAATAATAATTGTCTTTAACGGTAACTTGTGGCTTGCGAGCCGTAATGCTTCAAGAGCGGTATCTTTTGTGATACCTGCCATTTCAAAAACAATTTTCCCTGCTTTTACCGCCGCAACATACTTATCAACCGGGCCTTTTCCGCTTCCCATTCTTGTTTCAGCAGGCTTTTTTGTTATCGGTTTGCTCGGAAAAACACGGATCCAAATTCTTCCCCCGCGCTTGGTATACCTCGTCATTGCCCTACGTGCGGCTTCAATTTGAGCCGAAGAAAGATAACCTGACTGAATTACCTTTAATCCAAATTCACCAAACTCTAAAGCTGCGCCACGATGTGCGAGTCCTTTATTCGTTCCTTCAAACTGAAAACGATATTTTGCCCTTTTCGGTACCAACATCTCTTAATCCTCTTTATCTTCCTTATAAATCCACACTTTTACTCCAACGTATCCTGATCGAGTTAGTGACGGTGCCGTTGCATAGTCGATATTCTTTCGAATCGTCTGAAGCGGCACACTTCCTTGAAGATATTTTTCTCTCCGGGCGATTTCTGCTCCAGAAATTCTTCCTGTGAGTGCAATTTTCACTCCCTTTGCACCTGCGTTCATGACTCTCTCAATCGCCTGCTTGGCGACTCTTTTCGGAGGCATTCGTCGGGCTATCTGATCCGAAATATTCATTGCAACGAGATACGCGTTCAGATCAGGATGTTTCACTTCTTTTACCTGTACGTCCACCCGGAAATCTTTTGGAAGATCG
>DATDVM010000011.1:0-5050 GCA_035290005.1 Patescibacteria group bacterium
CGGAAATAGTGATAACCGCAAATCCGTGTTCCCGTAAGATCGACGCCGCCCGTGCCGGATCAGATGCTTCAATCTTTCCTGATTTTCTATTCCCTGTCGAATCAATCGCTCTATAACTATACTGTTGCATATCGTACTTTCTTACTCGCCTTCACGCTGCACGTATCGCATGACTTCTTCTGGCCGGAGCGAGTATGCCTGAGCTGTCTCAAGAGAAACTTTTCCTTGCTGGACAAGCCGAGCAAGAGACATCTCAAGTGTTTCCATGCCCAACTCTCTGCTTGTTTGAATAATGTTATCTATAAGATGGGTCTTTCCTTCACGAACTGTCGTTTTAACAGCCGGAGTTCCCAACAAAATCTCTGTTGCAGGAACCCGACCGGATCCGATCATCGGAAGGAGTCTTTGGGAAATAACCCCTTCAAGGGTATTGCTGAGCTGAATTCTCACCTGTGCTTGCTGGTATTCAGGGAACACATCAACGATACGATCAACTGTTTGAGCAGCATTGTTCGTATGAAGCGTTGCAAAAACCAAGTGTCCTGTCTCTGCAATCGTAAGTGCTGCAGCGATCGTTTCATAATCTCTCATTTCTCCAATCAGCACCACGTCCGGGTCCTCACGAAGAGCAGATCGAAGCGCAATCTCCCATGAATGCGTATCTAAATGAAGTTCTCTTTGAGAGACAAGGCTTTTTCCAACCGGATACACATACTCAATCGGGTCTTCAATCGTGACAATATGGCGTGCACTCCGCTGGTTAATTTCATCAATCATCGCCGCAAGGGAAGTGGACTTTCCATGACCGGTAGGACCTGTCACCAAAATAAAGCCCTGGCGGAGTTTTGCAAATGTATGGCAAATTTTCGGCAAGTTGAGTTCGTCGATCGTCCGGATCTTCATCGGAATCAAACGAAGGGCAGATGCGACATACCCTTTCTGGTGGTATGCATTGACTCTGAACCGAGCGACTTCACCGAGCGCAAAAGAGAAATCAACTTCTTTATTCACAAGAAGAAGTTCCTTCTGTTCATCTGTTAATAGGGAATATGTCAATTTCTCAACAGCTTCCGCTGTTAAATCCTTTTCACCGGGAACAGGGGTAAGTTCACCATCAACACGGATCGTCGGGGGAATCCCTACAACAAGATGCAGGTCTGAAGCATCCCTCGAGACCACATATTCCAATAATTTTTGGATTGTGGCTGGTTCTTTTTCCATACGATTCCTTTCTTTAGTCTTGGGCTACCCTCAAGACTTCTTCAATTGATGTCACTCCCTCAAGCACCTTCATGTAGCCGTCCTGCTTCATCGTGATCATACCGTCTTCTATCGCCATATGCTCGATCTGTGCAGCAGTTTCATGCTCTAGAATCAGTCTACCAATTTTTTCATTCACAGGCAATACTTCAAACACTCCGATTCGTCCCATATATCCTGTTCCGTTACAGTCCGAACATCCTGTCCCACGATAGAGCTTCGCATTTCCTTTCAGTTCTTCCGCTCCCGCTTCATCCTGGTATCCCATCTGTAATCTCACCTTCGCATCAAAAAGCTTCCCCAACACCCGTTTCATGTCTTCAACAACCTCTTGCGGGGGATCATATGCCTCTTTACAGGACATACAAATACGGCGGACAACACGCTGGGCAATAATATCATTGACTGAGGATGCGATCAAGAACGGTTCAGCTTGCATATCAAGTAAACGTGGAAGAGCACCTGATGCGGAGTTTGTGTGCAGTGTCGAGAACACCAAGTGACCGGTGAGAGCCGCTTGCACGGCAAGGTCAGCGGTCTCTGTGTCTCGAACCTCACCGACCATAATAATGTTCGGGTCTTGACGAAGAAACGATCGAAGTCCTGACGCAAACGTCAACCCCGCCTGTGGGTTAATTTGCACCTGATTAATTCCTGCAATTTGATACTCGACAGGATCCTCAAGCGTAACAATATTTACTTTCGTACTATTTAACTTCGTGAGAATGGCATAGAGCGTCGTCGTTTTACCTGAACCAGTAGGACCGGTGATAAGAATAATGCCATGCGGCTTGAGAATGCCGCCTTCCAAATTTTTTAACGCACTCCCTCGTAATCCGAGTTCAGGAAGCGTCGGAACGCCGCCTGTCTTTTTCAAAAGCCTCATCACAATCTTCTCACCGTGTACGGTAGGAAGTGTTGAGACACGCAAGTCAACTTCCTGGTCAGCAGAACGGAATGTAAAACGTCCGTCTTGAGGAATCCGTTTTTCGTCAATCTTCATGTTGGAAAGAATCTTGATACGGGAAACCACAGAATCATGCACTTTACGGGGAAGTGCAATTTTCTCATGCAAAATACCATCTATTCTATATCTGATACGGGTCTTATCCTCCAGAGGCTCAATGTGAATGTCTGACGCGCGGGATTTCATTGCATACGCAAGAAGCGTGGACACAATTTTTGCGACAGGTGCTTCCCTGATGATTTCGCCGACCCGACCGATATCAAGCGTCTCAACTTCTTCTGTTTGTTTTGATGTAGGAATCGCTTCTTTTAACGCAGCAGAGACTTCTGAAGAAAGGCTTTGAGCATATTGTTCTGCAATCGCTGAAAGAATATCGTCAGCAGTTGCTAAGTAGGGCTTTATCTTTGCCTGGCTTTTTTGCTCGATAAACCCGAGAACCTGCAAGTCCATCGGATCGATCATCGCAACCGCAAGAATATTGGATTGTCTATTGTAATCAAAAGGAATCAGGGTGTAACGACGTGCGACCGGTTCAGGAATCAGGCTCAAAATCTCCGGTGAAATGCTTTTTCCGTGAAGCGTAATAAACGGTATATTGAGAAGTTTTGACCGCGCTTGCGTCAGTTGTTCCGGCGAGACGAATGCATGGGCAAGGATGATTTCCTCTGGTGATTTGCCTGTATTGATCGCTTCCAACTTGACAAGGGAAAGTTGTTCCTTGGTCAGAAGTGCGTCTTCAAAAAGAACATCCTCGATTTTGAGATTTCCGCTAACTTTCATGGGCAGTATAACATTTTTCTTTTTGGGTCTTTAAGAAGCAAGAACCCTTCAATTTATCTTAGTGTACGCTTTGCTATAATGTCAATAGAGGTTGAATCCGTATGACACATGCTCACCTTATCGTTGGAGGGACAGGAGAATCAAGAACCCGGATCACCTGGGAAAAAATACACATCCTGTTTCCGACAGAGACTACACTGAAACTTCCTCATCCGGACGTTTTCGAACTCTATCCAGAAAAAAGTATTAAAATACACCAAGTCAAAGAACTTATCACGTTCGCACATAAGAAACCGTATCTTGCTTCCTATAAATTTATTTTAATCCATGACGCGGAAAAACTGACCATTGAGGCAGCGAACGCACTTCTTAAAATCCTAGAAGAACCACCTCGTCATACCCATTTCTTTCTTTCAACAGAGCACCAGACAGCAATCCTTCCTACCATTCTTTCCCGCTGTGAAATCGTCGAGACTCCTACATTTGTCTTGACGTTTAGCGAGGAAGAACTTCTCTCGCTAATCGATCAAACTCACGACCTTGTCGTAGGATCTATCAAAAAAAGACTTCTCTTTACTCAGGGAATAGCGAAAGACAGAGACCTTGCCTTATCCTGGTTCAACACGCAAACACAAATATGGAGATATATTCTTCTAAAGAAATATAACTGTATAAAAGAAATCTCCAGTGAAAAGACCGAGAAAAAACTCACAAATCTCGCGTCAAAGGTTAAATCTTTACAAGTCAGGAAGTTTCTTGATAGAATAGAGTCCGCGAAAGCGATGTTGAGGCAAAACACAAACGTTCAATTGACTGTGGATTGCCTCCTTTTAGCTATGCCGCGGGGGAAATAACCTCACATACATTGTACGTCTTCCCTTGAGTTTTGAGGCTAAATTTGGTACAATAGAAGGATCATGGATATTCAAAAATACCAGACCAACGGTGCTCAAAAAGATACAGCTGACTATGGAGCAGCACAGATCCAAGTTCTTCAGGGACTTGAACCGGTCAGGAAAAGACCGGGCATGTATATCGGCTCAACCGATATCATTGGGCTGCATCATCTCGCAACTGAAATCATCGACAACTCCGTAGACGAATCCCTCGCAGGATACGCACAAAACGTCTGGGTCAACATCCATACTGATAATAGTGTTACGGTCAGAGACGATGGTCGCGGAATCCCAGTTGACATGCATAAAATCGGAAAATCCGCTCTTGAAGTTGCCATGACCATGCTCCATTCGGGTGGGAAATTCGACAGCAAAGCCTACAAGGTTTCCGGAGGACTTCACGGTGTTGGTGCAGCGGTCGTAAACGCACTATCCTCCTATATGAAGGTTGAAGTACACAGAAGCGGACAGGTCTGGGTCCAGGAATATAAAAAAGGGAAACCGCAGGCGAATGTCAAAAGCGTCGGCCAGGCAAACGATACAGGTACAACGACCACCTTTATCCCTGATTCTGAAATCTTCACGTCAGTCGCCTTCGAACACAACAAACTGATCACGACATTAAGGGAGCGGGCGTACCTCGTTCCCGGACTCTATTTTCATTTCTTCGATGAACGGGTTGACAAAGAATACCATTTCTTTTTTGACGGAGGTATCACCTCACTCGTCCAGCATATGAATAGGCACAAGCAAGTGCTTCATCCTCCTGTGTTTATCTCCCAGCAGGTCAACGGCATCTCTGTTGATGTCGCACTGCAGTATAACAACGGATACATCGAAACGCTCGAATCTTTTGTCAATGTCATTAATACGAAAGAGGGCGGAACACATCTCACAGGTTTTCGGTCAGCTCTGACAAGAGCGATCAACGACTACGCACGAAAAATCGGATATATCAAGAGTAACGAAGATAACTTCACCGGTGATGACATGCGGGAAGGACTCACCGCTGTTGTTCACATCAAAATGGCAGGGGACAAGGTCCAATTTGAAGGACAGACCAAGGGCAAACTCGGGAATGCAGAAGTGCAGTCGGTTGTTGTCAACGTCGTCAAAGAGAAACTCGACACCCATTTCGAAGAAAATC
>DATDVM010000012.1:0-4618 GCA_035290005.1 Patescibacteria group bacterium
GTATAGATGCTGCGATTAATGGGTGGGTAAACAACTATCTTGGCCATGAGGGAAAAGTTAGACTTGTCGTAGAAGACAACAGAGCGGAAAATGATGAATTGGGTGATTTCCTTACCGATGAAATCTCGGCAAAAAGAGCAAGAGACCTACAGCTTTGGAGAACAGCACTCTGGTACTCCGGTGTTGATAAACGCATTCTCGTAAAGGGCCGGAGACTTCAAAGGATATTTGCTTACAACATAAAAGATAACGAAGAGAAACCGACTATCTGGCTCTACCCAGAAAATGTTGATGAAAACCTCCAGATGTGGTTATTTTCTCTCCTAGATGCATACCAAAAAAGGAACAATGGTCGAGAAATGACAATCAATATCCCGTTTGGTACCTTGTTACCGCAACAGGTCATCTCAGAATACAAACACAAATTCGATACTGGTGCCTTTGATGTGCAATGTGTATCTCACGAACGTATGGAAGAAGCAACTGGCGATCTTTACCCGCTTCATGTTCCTTCGCCAATCGTGAATATCCTTCATGCCTCTTAAAACAGCTTATTCCCTTTTCAGTAAATCTTGAAATTGTTCTTCAAATTGCTGAAGCTTTGGAGTGATGACGATACTACAGTACGGCTGTGCTGGATCATTATCATAGTAGTGATGATGATAAGACTCAGCGGGATAAAATAATTCCAGCGCCTGAATTTCTGTCACAATAGACTGACGAAATTTTCCTGAGGTCTCCAACTCCTGCTTTGCGTCTCGTGCTTGTTTCAGCTGTTCTTCGTCCGCTGCCAAGATAATCGATCGGTATTGAGACCCGATGTCGTTTCCCTGCTGATTTAGGCTTGTCGGGTTGTGAACAGCCCAAAAAATATCCAGTAGCTGTGTATAAGAAATAACGTCTGGATCAAAATCGATTTTAATTACTTCTGCATGACCAGTTGTCCCTTGGCTCACTAAGTCATATGTCGGATTTTTTACATTACCACCAGCATATCCGGGAATGACTGATATCACTCCTTTCAATTTTTGGAAGATTGCTTCCGTACACCAGAAGCAACCTCCGCCGAACACCGCTATGTTTGTCTTCTTTTTATTCATTATTTCGGAATAAATTTCAAAGAAAGTGAATTTACACAATGCCGAACGTTTTTTGGTGTATATTCTTCACCATCAAAGACATGACCCAGATGCGCTCCGCAGTCTGCACAACGTATTTCTGTACGTATACCGTCGGGATCAAGGATGCGTTTCACCGCTCCTTTTATTTCTTGATCAAAACTCGGCCACCCACAGCCAGAAGAAAATTTATCTCCTGATATATATAAAGGCGTGTTGCATCTCCGGCAGACATATGTTCCTTCTTTGAAAAATTCATAGTATTTCCCAGAAAAAGGGGGTTCAGTTCCCTTTCCGACGATAATCCTTTCTTCTTCAGGAGTGAGTTGCTTCCATGGTCGGGAACGTTTCATAGCCAATTAGGAAATGCGAGCTATTGACCGCCTCTGGTCGTTGCCTGATCCTCACTTCCCAAGTTCACGTCAATTTTTTCGGGGACATCAATCTTCACGCTTCCCCCTCCCCCTGTATTAGACCGTGGTTCTGTTTGATTCTGCTGAGGAACCAGAGTACTTCTTTGTTGAGGAAACCATCCCGTACTTACCAAAAACATCAAAACCATAATTACAACAGCCAAGACCACTCCGACCAATACCCCTGAAACAGAGTTTTCCGCATGGTAATGGTGTTCTTCACTTACTCTCTCTGGCATGTATTTTTTTCCTCTCTTAAGATGTTAAGCAATCGCTCTTCTTGCCCAAAGAAGAAGCGTCGCTCCCAACGTTGCAACTCCAATGCTATACAGGTCGAAATCATTAATCCCGCCAAAACCCAAAATCGACATAACAAATCCGCCGATTAGCGCTCCAAAGATGCCAAGGAGAATATTTCCCATGAGACCCTGACGTGCATTGGTCCCTGCGAGTACTGAAGCGATCCACCCGGCAATAAGCCCAAGAATGATCCATGAAAGAATTCCCATTGTCATCACCTCCCTTACTGACTCTTACATTTTCTACATTGCGAATGTACATAACCTATATCAGGATGAAGTCAATTCTGCGTAAGAGGTTCGTAAGAACTCACTTTGCGCTTCTGACTGAAAAAACGAGTGGGAGAGTCACAGTAAAAGTCGAACCTTTGTTCGGGGCGCTCTCTATTTCAACTTTCCCTCCATGAGCCTTCACTATCTCGTTAATAATATAAAGGCCCAATCCTGTCCCTTTGTATGTGTTTCCGGGAACTGCACGCTCAAACGGTTGAAATAAAACATGCTGCTTTTCTTCTTCTATACCTATCCCTTCGTCTTTTACCAGTAACTCAGCTTGACTCTCTTTCTTTCTTACTGTTATAGTGATAGGTTTTTTTTGTCCGTATTTCAATGCGTTTATCAAAAGGTTCGCGACCACTTGTTCCAAACGAATTTTATCCCACCTACCAAATACTGTTTCTTTATGAAACAAAACGGGACTCCCTGACTGTTCAATCTCAACTTGATATCGTTTCAGTAAATCATCAATGATTTGCGAGAGTTCCGTCTGTTCCGGTTCAAGCTGTAGTCTTCCTGATGCAATAACAGAAACATGCAACAAATCCTCGATGAGAAAAGCTATTCTTCTGCTTTGTTTCTCCGTTGTCATCAATATCTGTGTCAGTTTCTCTCCTGAGAATGACGCTAATGTCGTTGACGTCACGTCCCGTAACGCACGTTGGATTTGCAGAATAAGTGACGTGAGAGGAGTCTTCAGTTCATGCGAAGCAACCGCGAGAAACTCATCACGAGTCCTAATTGCCTTTTGTGCTTCTTTAAACGAAAAGGTATTCTGTAAAGAAAATGCGATCTGTACTCCCAATTTTTGGATAAAATCGACATCTTTCCGAGTCAATTTTCGTGGATCCGAGCGAGCTGTGACCATGTGTCCCAATAACTTCTCCCCTGCTCTCAACGGAACCCGAACATAGGAAGCTCTTTCATATTCCTGAAGAAAACTGTCAGGAATACCCCACCTCTTCAGTTGCTCTTTCTTATCGCCCGGAGTTATCACATACTCATTTTTCTCATCATATAGATTATTGTCTTTCTTCTCTCCCTGTATCCTGGAGACAAGAACGCCTTGTGTTATCTCTCCATTTTTTAAAACGGACGGGCATGAAATTCTCTGAGACGTTCCATTCTCGATTACGTCAATCGAACACCAATCAACAAATTGGGGAACCATCAACTTTACAATCTTTTTGAGAGACTTCTCGTACTCAGATGTTTCAACAAGGTCCTTACTTACCCGAGAGAGAAACCTTTCCCTTATGTGCTGAAGTTTCTCCCGAGAAATATCTCTGAAAAGCCATAACACTCCCAAGATTTCTCCATGACTATTCTTAATCAGAGAGAGTGAATCTTCTATCGAAAATTTCCCCATGGCTTCTGTTTCGATAAAAGAATGCTGCAACCGTTTTTGCGCCCAATCTGGCTTCTCGAGAACTTTCAGGACAGGATGCAAAACAGGAAGTGACGTTTCCTCGCTCCGCACCTCAACAACTTTATCTACTTTTTTTCCAATCATGTCCTCTCGCGCTTTGCCCAAAAGGATTCCCGAGGCAACGTTTGCGAACGCGATAAATCCTAGACTATCGGTAACGATAGCTCCTTCCTGAATACCCTCCAGAGTTGTCTTTAGAATCTCGTTACTTTCTCTCAGTCTGGAAAACCTTCTCTTCCTTTCTTCAAGGAGGATATTGGTGACAATTCCCACTAAGATAAAAAGAAGTAAACGAAATTCTATATGAGGTGAGACAGGAGTGTACCGATACGCATAGAAATAACTTATAAACCCCAGTCCGAGAACGCTGACTACGATACTGAAAAGTCCTGTCAGTAAACCTCCAAGCCAGCTACTATATAGAACCGCGACAAAAAAAAATAAAAAGGGATCGGGATCGGTCACAGGCCCCAGCACTATCGTGATAAACGTCGCCATAAGAACCATGGAAGTTGAAATAAGAAACTCGTGGAAAGGAGCGCCTTGAAATCTCTTCTCTAGTTGAAAGACGTGTTGTAGGTTATGATCTTCGCCCTTACGCGACATACAGGCTTCTCCCTCTTTCTTTTACCGTATATCGGAAAGAAGAAATGCTTGACAGATAATTATACTTGTACTATTTTAGTATAAGTTAAATTAAAAGTATAGATGATGTTTACCATCCTTATTACTGAAGATGACGAGTCATTACTGGGATATCTAAAAGACTTCCTCCTTGAGCAAGGATACTCTGTCTTGGTTGCTCAAGACGGTACTTCTGCCCTGAAGCAAACGCAGCGGTCAAAACCTGACCTTCTTCTTCTTGATCTGAAACTTCCTGACATTACTGGAGAAACAGTTTGTGTAGAAGTAAAGAAAATGTATCCAGACCTTCCTGTCATTATACTCACAGCCAAAGATACGACCCAAGATCTTGTTCAAAGTTTACACATCGGTGCAGACGATTATATCGCGAAACCATTTGAGGTTGATGAACTTTTGGCTCGTATTAAGGCTCGTCTAAGGGAAAGTGACCATCAAACA
>DATDVM010000013.1:0-2455 GCA_035290005.1 Patescibacteria group bacterium
GCATATCGTTCCCTTCGGGAGTTTGCTGCAACTCCTGTCAGCCAGAGCGGGGAACGGAAAGTCGTTCTCGAGGTCACCGACCGGCAAGTGATTGGGCGGGAATTTTTTGACAATCTCCACCAATTGATGACGATTGCCTCCCCGAATCAAAATATGAGTTTTGAAGTGTTTGTACGCGCAGGAGAGCCACGGTTTTTTCTCTCACTGCCAGAAAGTCTTATGCCGTACCTTGCACAAGAGAAATGGGTACGCAGAATTGGAACTCATGAGGACTATGCCTACTACCTTGATCCGAAAGAGGAACACTATGCCGCATGCGAACTCGTGCTCGCTGAAGAGAATATCTATCCTCTTTCCATAGAAACCGATATGAGTAAGCTTATTGATGAGTTTACTCCCAACGATACTCTTTGGTTTCAGGCAGTCGGTTTCGTTGTCGACAGTTCATGGAAACAAATAGTCAAGAGAGAACGGTACGTCATTTCGCAGCAAGTCACGTCTCCGTCACAGCATGTCGGCGCAATAGCGCAGGATGTCGTGAAACAGCTTTTTGCAGTGTTTACCGGTCGACCATTGCCCGAGTCGACGAAAGTAGCTCCGAAAACTGCAGAGGTAGTCGAAAAATCAGCTGAGGAACAAGCTGCGGTTGATAAAAAATTATCGTATGACGCGTTTCTGACAAAGCTTCGCTTGGTTGTTGTCAGTTCGGATCGACTGCAGGCGAGAGAAAAATTGAGCCGGGTTGTCCAACGTCTTTCCGAGATGTCTTCGAAATCCGGACAGAACAGGCTTCAGCTTGGTTCGGATATGGTTTCGTCTGCAGGGGTTGTCTATTCTTACCGAAAAAGGTCATTTCTCAAAGAAGTAGAAAACGCATGTGTGTTGACCACTCAGGAGCTCTCAGAGCTTGCAAATTGGCATGTCTATGAAGCAAAAGGGATCGAAAAGAAGTTGGAAGAAGAGGTAGCACGTACAAAGGAAGCGATAGATGTAAAACCGAGCGAACAAATGGTTCCTGTCAAAGAAGTTCCCGTCGTACCTCCCGTACAGATAAAAGTGGAGGTGGAGAAGAAAGAACCGGAAATAATGTTACCAGAAATTCCTCAGGAGAGTCCGGAGACGTTTTTGGCGGAAGAAGAGGAGGCAATCAAAAAAGCGATTGTGACCCCTACCTTTGAACCTGCGAAAGAAGTAGAAAAAGAGCCGTCACAGCAGGTGTTCCAAAAAGGAAAAATATCCGGGGAAGTCATTCTTTCTCCGAAGAAAAAGACTCATTCAAGTTGATCATCCTCAAGAGAGGTATCTTTCTCGATTTCCTCGTCTTCGTCATCTGATTCATTGACTTTGGGGGTACCCCGCATAAATGATACGTAGTGTTGGGGAATATTTGTTACAAACGACGGTTGGTTGCCAAATTGTTTGCTCCTGTGTGTTTCCCGAATAAAGATTTGAAGTGTATTTTGCCTGACCTCTTTGACGAAGGATTCATATGTATTTCCACCTTTCATCAGAAGGAGGAGGAGCCGGCTTACATCATCAGGGAGTGCCCCCAAATACGTTCCGTCATCAAGAATGACAGAAAGCCTTCTTGATTTCTGGATAAGCAGAACAGGGTCAGACGGAGAGACTTGTAACAGGATATGTGGATCAGCAAGTCGGACAGCCGGAACGACCTTTGTTTTTCCAGGTTCTTCTATAAAAAGACATGTCGCCTTCGTTGTTTGATTTCGTGGTGCTTCCTTCGTGTTTTTCTGTGTTTTTTTGTGGTGACGAAGGAAGGAAATTCTCTGGGTGTTCCGCTGGGCAATGGAATTGTATTTGTCCAGAGTAAGAACCTTTTTATAGGTTTCAAGAGCTAACGTATACTTACCAGTCTCAATATACGCGTTTCCCAGCCTATTTAATGCATCAATGTTTTTCGGATCCTTTTGCACCAGAGTGGTATTGAGATGAATTGCGTGTTCCCAATCTTGGTTAATAGCAGCTTTAATGGCTTGCCCAGCGAGGTCGTTCATAAGATAAGATGATCTTTCTTTTCATTCATCGTGGATCTTGCTCATTTTATACGAAAGTACCGCCTTGTCAAGTAGAGAAAAAGCTGACTTTTTCATTTGAAGCGGGTATAATACGGACAGGGTTGAGAGAGGAGAAGGCTTATGTCAGGTCATTCCAAATGGAGTACGATTAAACGGAAAAAAGAAGTGAAAGATATTAAACGGGGAAGCCTTTTCACCAAGCTGGGGAATGCGATTGCGCTCGCTGCAAAGGAAGGGGGAGGGGATCCTGATTCCAATTTTAAACTCCGTCTTGCTATCGAAAAAGCCCAGGCCAGCAACATGCCGAAAGAAAAGATCAAAACAGCAGTTGAACGGTCAGCTGGGCTAAAAAACCAGGGCAGTGATTTAGCTGAAATTGTGTATGAAGGATACGGGCCTTACGGGATAGCAGTCCTTGT
>DATDVM010000014.1:0-4746 GCA_035290005.1 Patescibacteria group bacterium
GTGGTGTATGAGGGAGTTTCCAACATTTTTACTCCTAAGGTTGTCCCTCCCTCTCATCCGTATATTTTATGCGTCGGGACAAGGGAGCCAAGGAAAAATTTACTTTTTGCCGTCAGCGCGTTTGCCCAGCTTCTCAGCCTATTTCCTGACATCCGATTAAAAATTGCCGGAAAAATCGGTTGGTGTGATGATGTCGGGAATTTTATCAGACAAAAGAACTTAGGTGACAAGATTGAGCTTTTGGGATATGTCCCTGACGAGGAGTTGGCGGTCCTTTACTCGGGAGCACAACTTTTCTGTTATCCGTCTTTATATGAAGGGTTTGGTTTGCCGGTTTTGGAGGCGATGGCCTGCGGATGTCCCGTTGTGACGTCAAATACGAGCAGTCTTCCGGAAGTCGCCGGGGATGCGGCATTGCAGGTGAATCCGGCAAGTATTGAAGAAATCGCAGGAGCGATGGAAAAAGTGTTGAATTTCAGTGAGTCTGACCGAAAAGTGTATGAAGAGAAAGGGAAGAAACAGGCCTCTCTTTTTACTTGGGAGAAGGCAGCACAGGAAACGCTGCATGTGTATGAAAGGATGTTAGAGCGATAATGAGAATCGGGATTGACGGAAACGAAGCGAATGTCAGAAACAGGGTCGGCGTGGGGCAGTTTGCGTTGCATCTTCTTCGTTCGCTTCATGCAAAAAGGGGAGCGCATCAATTTACTGTGTACCTAAAACAGCCGCCGCTTGAATCGATGCCCCCATCAGATGAAACATGGCAATACAAAGTGTTCGGGCCGACTTTTTTTTGGACAAGATTTGCGCTTCCAATCCGACTTTTTCAGGAATCAAAAAAACCGGATGTGTTTTTTACTCCTTCTCACTACGGACCTCTTTTTTCTCCCGTGCCGACAGTTGTTTCGGTAATGGACATTGCCTATGAATTTTTTCCGACGTATTTCGGGAAAAAAGATTTATGGCAGCTTCGGTTTTGGACAAAACAGAGTTTGAACACAGCGTCACGTATTCTTGCGATTTCCCAACACACGAAAGACGATTTGGTCGAAACATATTCGATTGATCCGAATAGGGTGAGCATTGCCTACCCCGGATATGAAGACAAGGTGTTCTATAAAAGACCCGCTGAAGAAATTGAGAAAGTGAAAGAGAAGTACCAGATTAAAAGTCCTTACGTCCTTTTTATAGGAACACTGCAGCCCCGGAAAAACCTTGAACGGTTGATTGACGCGTTTCAAAAGCTTCAGAAAAATGACGTTACTTTGGTGATCGCAGGGAAAAAGGGGTGGTTATTCGACCAGATATTGACTCACGCGAAGACAGTTGGAATTGAAAAACAGGTACTTTTTACTGATTTCGTACCGGAAGAGGAGCTTCCTGCGCTTTTATCCGGCGCGTCGGTGTTTGTGCTTCCCTCGCTTTATGAAGGGTTTGGAATTCCTATCTTAGAAGCTTTCGGATGTGGTGTGCCTGTTGTGTGCTCGCGAGTGTCCAGTTTACCCGAAGTTGCAGGTGATGCTGCTCTTCTTTTCGAGCCGACCGACACGGATGAAATCAGTGCAGCACTTGCGAAGGCGTTATATGATACGAATGAACGGCAACGGCTAATGAGCGCAGGAGAGAAGCGTATTCAATCGTTCAGTTGGGATTTTACTGCCCAGCAAACACTTCGTGTCTTAGAGGAGGTTGGTCATGGCAATCTTTCGTGACAAGATGGGAAAAGATTTATCACTAAACGAAGCGGGAACAAGAATCATCAACAGAATCTATAACTGGATTCTTGATTTTGAGCTTCTGGTGTTGTGGATCGGCGGGTACGTCCCGTCTCACCTCTTTCGACTACTTTTATATTGGACGGCCGGTGTAAAAATCGGTAAAGGGTCACGAATCCATATGGGATGCAGGTTTTTTGATCCCAAGGGAATAACGATCGGTGTGGATTCTATTATCGGAGACCACGCATTTTTGGACGGACGAAAAAAAATCACGATCGGTTCACATGTTGATATAGCGTCCCAGGTGATGATCTATAACTGTCAACATGACATCAATAGTGAGTCGTTTGGTCCCGAGGGCGGATCAATCGTGATTGAGGACTACGTCTTTATCGGACCCCGCGTTATTCTCCTTCCCGGAGTGACAATCGGAAAAGGCGCTGTGGTTGCTGCAGGCGCGGTTGTGACAAAAGATGTAGCCCCGTTCAGTGTTGTCGGAGGAGTTCCGGCAACGGTGATTGGTGAAAGGAATCTCAAAAATCCGTCCTACAGATTGGGACGAGCAAGGTTGTTTCAATGAGCGAGTGTGCAATTGTTATCGTCAATTGGAACACGAAAGACCTCCTTTTTGATTGTTTGAAGTCCGTGTTTGAATGTACTCGCGGCATCAGTTTTGAGGTCTGGGTTGTTGACAACGGTTCAACTGACGGAAGCCAAGATATGGTCAAAAAGAGTTTCCCTCAGGTGAAGCTTGTCGAAACGAACGAGAATCTCGGGTTTGCGAAAGCGAATAATGTCGCAATTCGAAAGACTGATACCCCATACGTCATCCTTCTTAATTCCGATACAAAGTTAACGCAAGACACTTTTACGTCGATGATGAAGTTTGTGAAGGAAAGAAAAGATGTCGGGGTGGTCGGGTGCAAACTTCTTAACCGTGACGGTTCAAACCAGCCATCGGCAGCTCCGTTTTACTATATCTGGGTCATATTTCTGATGCTTTTTGGATTCGACAGATTTTTACGGCGGTCGTTTGATGTGACACGGGAAGTCGATTGGGTTGTGGGTGCATGCATGCTCGTGACAAGAGATGCTATCACAAAAGCCGGGCTTCTTGATGAAGCCTTTTTTATGTACGTTGAAGAGGCTGAATGGTGTTACCGCATCAAGCGGGCAGGTTATAAGGTTTTATATTATCCGATAACTTCCCTGTACCATTTAACAAGAGGAAGTTCAACGTCAGGCAAAAAGCATGCAATCCTGAACATTTATTGGGGACTTCAGTATTGGTACACAAAACATGGGTCTTTGTTTTCGCTTATTTTTGTCCGTTTCTTACTTCTTACTAAAGCTGTCATAGCCTTGGGGATTGGGTTTATCCTAAGGAGAAAAGCGCTTATTGAAACCTACCGTGAGGCTATCGGCCGTATCTTTTCGTTTCGCTCATTTGGTAGAAGATTGGACGATCACGTATAATTGGAAGACATGAGAAAAAATAACCGGCCTCGTTTTTCCCCTGCCTCGTTCGGTCGAATTCTGTTTGGTCTTTTTTTTGTGCTCGCGTCTTTGTACATACTTCTTCCCCAGCCGAACATTGAGCCGATTCCTTTCGGAGTGAGGTCAAATCTGGAAGGCGATACCTGGCAGATTAAAGGCATCTCGGCATTTTTTACGAACGCATCCCGGGACGAGGTAATAAGTTACTACAAAACGCAAATGGGAAGAACCGCGTTCCTCAATCTCCAGATGCCTCTTGTTCGCCTGAACCACCCGCCGGAATACGCAAAGACAGCAATCTCCGATCAAACAAAAAGTAATTATTTTGAAGAGTTTGTCCAGCCGTTTCGGGGATCACTGTATGTGAACGGGTGGGAGCCCTTACAAGATCCATTTAAATACCGGTTAAAATCGCCTCCGGTGAACCATCTCTATAAAGGTCAGGAATATACCGCAAAAGTGACTGTGTTATACGTCGGGCCCGGAGCATTCGGGCGATATGTCTTTTTTCTTTTGACACTTTTGGGAACGTATCTTGTGTTATCGCAAATAAAACTTGTTTTTACTCAGAAATGGTTTCAAAGGGAAAAATGAAAGAGAAACTTTTGACTTTTTTCCAGAAATATGTCCTTTTTTGGGGGGTAGTTCTTCTTTTCGTTGCAATTCCTTTGTATCCGAAGTTGCCAGTTTTTTCAATCAAAGGAACGTATGTTCCGATCCGGGCAGAAGATTTCTTGATTGCGTTTCTTCTTACTCTCTGGATCATTCTCTTTCTCTTTAAGAGGGTTCGTCTCACCTTCGATGTTTTCTTCAAGAGCGTCGCTATTTACTTTGTGGTTGGGCTTATTTCTTTGCTCAGTGCGCTTTTTTTGACTCATACTGTTGTGCCGCATCTTGGGTTTCTCCACTTCCTTAGACGGATTGAGTATTTTTCTGTCCTTCTTCTTGTCGTGACGACAATCACAACGCAAAAAAGGATGTTTGTTTCCCTTATTACATTATTTCTGACAACAGTCGGCGTGATTATCTACGGAATCGGCCAGCAGTATTTTTCCTGGCCAGTGATTTCCACCATGAATGAGGAATTTTCCAAGGGCTTAATTTTGCATCTGACAGAAGGAGCGCGAGTTAATTCCACGTTTGCAGGTCATTATGATTTAGCGGCATTTCTTGTCCTTGTTCTTGCAGTCTTAGCCGCAACGGTTATTCTTGCCAAGAAACGATGGCAGAAAGTAAGCCTTGTGTTTTTGGGAATTGCCTCGTATTGGCTCCTTCTCGAGACTGCATCGCGGATTTCGTTCGGAGCATATATTGTTGCCATTTTCCTTGTCTTATTTTTGGCGAATACAAAATGGCAGAAGTTATGGGTCGTACCTGTTATAGGACTGTCGGTTCTTGGGTTATTTTATTCGGATGAGCTGAGCCAGCGTTTTTCCTCGACGATCCCGAAAAATGTGAATTTCAAACAGGTGATCGAACGGTTCTTACCACGAAGACAAGTGAGTGTCACACCGTCTGAACAGCCTACTGT
>DATDVM010000015.1:0-2399 GCA_035290005.1 Patescibacteria group bacterium
TAGATGTAGTTTTTGCTTTTTCTGCGAAATATACAATAGAGAAGATTGCATAAGCTGTCTTCCCAGAAAAGAGAGGCGAGTTGTTTCACTTCGTATCGTTCCTAAACTTGCCACAGTCATCCGCTTCACAAGTCCATTCAAAGTATCTCCCATCAAAGGAACGAGCGAAGCCAACTTTTTCGTTGACTGAAGGAACGTTTTTTCAAGGAGGATTTTCTCTTTTTGTACAAGGTCTTCGAGTCGAATCGTTGCGCGGCGAAGTGAGATCTGTATCATGTTTTCCAACTCTTTTCTGTCCGGCACAACGATTTTCCCCGCATCTGTTGGTGTCGCTGCTCGTATGTCTGCCACAAAGTCTGCAATCGTGACGTCCGCTTCATGTCCTACCGCCGATACGACCGGCACGTGTGACTCAGCAATAGCATATGCCAACCCTTCATCGTTAAATTCCATCAGATCTTCTAAAGAGCCTCCACCTCGTGTTAATACGATAAAATCAACCTTTTCTTTATTTAACCGTTTGAGTTGATGTGTCATCTCTCTTGCTGCACCAACGCCCTGCACGCGTGATGGGGCAAAGAGAACAGTCACAAACGGATACCGTTCACTCACAAAGCGGATAAAATCGTGGTAGGCGTCGCTTTCCTCCGATGTAATAAGACCGATAACGGACGGAAACCGAGGTAGCGCTTTTTTCCTTTTGAGATCAAATAGACCTTCTCTTTCCAATTTTCTTTTCAGTTTTTCGATATATGCAAGAAGCTCTCCTTCTCCAAACACCTGAACTTCCGAAACGACAAACGTTATGCTTCCTCGTTTTGCGTAAAAGTCAAACTTCCCTTTCGCAATGATTCGTTTTCCATCCTCTACCTGATCATGACATTCTCGATACTCATCTGGCCACAAAACACACGGTAGCGCTGCTCCTTCATCTTTTAGTTCAAAACGTCCATACATATCACCGTGTTGCGTCTTGCGTGGTCTGAGATCAGACACTTCCCCTTCAATCCAAAAAACAGGGAGTCCCAAAACAACCTCACTGAGAATTTCTCCTACTTCAGATACGCTGTATACTTCTCTCTTATCAATGAGCTTCATGCTTATAGTATAATAGCATCTGGCACAAGAAAGGTTGAGCAAATGAAAGAACTTACCATCGTGACTGATAACAAAATTGGAATCCTCGCGAAAATCGCCCAACTTCTCGCAGACGCGAATATCAACATCGAAAACATTGCCGCACATGGAACAGAAGTTCAGGCAATTATCACCCTTCATGTCAACAAGGTGAAAGAAGCTAAAAAAATTCTGAAAGAGAAAGGCTTTGAGGTATCTGAATCCGAATCGCTTTTTATTGCATTGCCAAATAAACCGGGGACACTTGCTGAAATCACGCGAAGACTAAGTGAGGCACATATCAATCTTGTCAGCACACACATTATCAACAAAAAAAATAATCTCACGATCATCGGTCTTTCAACTAGTAATCCAGGAAAAGCGAGAAAAATCCTCGCAGACGTCCTGTACGAAGAAGGGGCGTAAAAATGAAGTCAAAAAAACAGACTCCTGTCCTTTTTTATTTTTTCCTTTTTCTTATGGTACTTGTCATCTTGCAATATCTTCTCTTTTCAATTTATTTTCTTCTTGGGACAATCCAAAGTGGGATAACTTCTTTACGTCTTCCCTTTTTTCTCTTTTTCCTCCTTTCAACGATCGTTGCAGTCAGTGGAGTTCTTAATTTTATCGGTGTATGGCAAAAAAGAAAACAGTATTATACGTTGCAGTATCTTTTCTTTGGGTTAATCCTCATATGGGGTATCGTCGCTCAACATCTGACATCACTCGCGCTTTCAGTTTTTTTCACCTTTTACTGGTTTAGTTCAGCGGCCGTGAAATCTCATTTTGGAATGACCCCTCCTCTAAAAAATAAATCATAGGAAGAATCATTCTCCCCAGTATTCTACGTTTGATCCCTGAGTAATATTGTGTTTCTCCGACCAACCTGCCTGCACTTCAACTACCGCGGTGATTGCAGACGGAGCTTTGTATCTCCTTAATCGGAGCGCTGGAGTACCAGACTCCGGAGAAACGTTTTTCTCTATCCCTATAATTGACCGTTCGTTTACCCAAAGAATATCTATCGGAAACTTCATATCATACATCCAAAAGGTCGGCTGTTGAGGATACGGATAGACAAAAATCATCCCTTCGTTCTCGGCAAGCTTCCTCTTCCCGGAAAGCCCTTTTGTCTGCTGCATAGACGTCTCGGCCACTTCAACGAAAAGTGTGTTTCCTCCAATTTTCATCTCTTTCTTTTCAGGTTTCCGAAAAGACAAAAACATCCAAAAGAGAAAAAGAAGAACACTCAAAAGAGTCAAAAATAGAAGTATGTTCATACC
>DATDVM010000016.1:0-5281 GCA_035290005.1 Patescibacteria group bacterium
TTTAAGGATGCAATAAGGAAAGGTGAACCAACGCTTCTCGAGCCGATCATGAGAGTTGAGGTTACAACTCCTGAAGAGTTTATGGGAGACGTGATTGGAGACTTGTCCGCAAAAAGAGCACAAATATTAGGGACAGAAGAACGTCGTACTGCTCGGGTGATTACGGCATTAGTCCCGCTTGCAGAAATGGGCGGGTATGCGACAGCAATTCGGTCAATCAGTAAGGGTAGGGCGAGTTACTATATGGAGCCTTCCCATTACGAGGAGGTGCCGAAGAATATTCAAGAACAGCTGGTAACAAAAGGTAGTAATTAACATACAGAAAATAGTAAAATGTATATGGAGGTAAATATACATGGCAGGCACAAAGTTTGAGCGCACAAAGCCACATATTAATATCGGGACGATCGGGCATGTCGACCATGGGAAGACAACCCTGACGTCAGCAATTACTCAAGTCTTATCATCAAAAGGACTTGCGAAGGCAATGAAATTCGAGGAGATTGATAATGCTCCCGAAGAAAGACAGCGTGGAATTACGATTGCAATTACCCACGTCGAGTATGAGACGGAAAAGCGTCACTATGCCCATATCGACTGTCCGGGACATGCAGACTATATTAAAAACATGATTACAGGCGCAGCCCAAATGGACGGCGCCATTTTGGTGGTTTCAGCTCCCGATGGTCCCATGCCACAAACAAGAGAGCACCTTCTTTTGGCACGCCAAGTCAATGTGCCAAGTATTGTGGTCTTTATTAATAAAGTGGACATGGTGGACGATCCAGAGCTTCTTGATCTCGTGGAGATGGAAGTTCGCGAGCTTCTGAAAAAGTATGAATTCCCCGGAGATGAAGTACCGATTATTCGCGGCTCAGCTCTGAAAGCTTTAGAGGGAGATAAAGAACAGCAGGAAAAGATTCTTGAGCTGATGAAAAAGGTTGATGAGTACATTCCAACTCCTGTTCGACCTCTTGATAAACCATTCATGATGTCTATAGAAGATGTCTTTTCTATCAAAGGTCGTGGAACAGTCGTTACCGGAAGAATAGAACGAGGAAAAGTGAACCTCAACGAAGAAGTAGAAATAGTTGGTATTAAAAAGACTGGAAAATCCGTTGTCACAGGAATAGAGATGTTCCGAAAACAACTTGATGAGGGTCAAGCCGGTGACAATGTCGGAATCCTTCTTCGAGGGATTGAGAAAGATGACGTAGAGCGTGGTCAGGTTCTTGCGAAGCCGGGAACAATCAAGCCCCATACAGAATTTGAGGCGCAAGTCTACATCTTAAGTAAGGAAGAAGGCGGTCGTCACACACCATTCTTCAATGGCTATAGACCACAGCTGTACCTAAGAACAACTGACGTCACAGGAGAAGTGACACTTCCGCAGGGCACAGAAATGGTGATGCCGGGAGATAATGTCAACTTGAAAGTGAAATTGATCGTTCCAGTCGCCATGGAAGAAGAAATGCGATTTGCAATTCGTGAAGGCGGCGTGACGGTTGGTGCAGGAGTCATTACAAAGGTTATTGCGTAAGATAAAGAGGTGGTACGTTGGCTAACAAGGGTCGCATTAGAGTACGTTTAAAATCGTTCGACAGCAGAGTGTTGGATCAGTGTTGTCAGCAGATACTGGATACTGCGCTTCGGACAGGTGCGAAGGTCGTGGGTCCCGTCCCGCTTCCCACCAAGAAGCAACACTTCACAGTTCTCACCTCTCCTCATGTAGATGAGGATGCGAAAGAACACTTCGAGATCCGCACCCATAAACGTCTTATCGATATTGTCGAACCAACAGGGAATACAATTGATTCTCTTATGCACTTGGAACTTCCAGCTGGCGTTCACATCGAACTAAAGATGTAACGGAAGCAAAGTACCGGGAGCAATAAAGAAAGTGGGGACAATGATCAGTCCCTACTTCTTTTGATATTGCTTAAAAAGGAAATGATGATACAGACATTGTTAGGAAAAAAACTAAAGATCACACAAGGGTTTACCCAAGATGGGAGACGGGTTCCTCTTACTGTCTTGGAGATTGGTCCTTGTGTCGTCACTCAACTGAAAACAAAGGAAAAAGATGGCTACATGTCAGCCCAGCTTTTGTATGGAGAAAAGAAGAAAGTAAATAAGGCGCTAAAAGGACATTTGAAAGGGGCAAACGTAACGAAAGCCCCTCTTCTTTTGGAAGAAGTGAGTATTGAGAAAAACGATGACGTGACAGTAGGAAAAGTCATTAAAGTTGGCGATGTGTTTCAAAAAGGAGACCATATTGCAGTGTCGGGGACATCAAAAGGGAAGGGATTTACGGGAGTTGTAAAGAGATACGGCTTTGCGGGAGGACCGAAAACACACGGACAATCAGACAGACACAGAGCTCCGGGTTCAATCGGAAACAGAACCACGCCGGGTCGCGTGTTTAAAGGAAAACGAATGGCGGGAAGATCAGGTGGAGAGACCGTGACAGTCGGCGGTTTAGAAGTTTTTGATATTGATATTGAAAAGAACTTACTTTTTGTCCGAGGGCTTGTCCCGGGGCATATTCGTAGTCTTATCCGTGTATCGAAAGGAAAGAGGTAATGCCAAAGGCGACGAAAAAATCCATTGGGGATGAAAAAAAGAAGGAGACTGTAAGTATTCCTCTTATGAACGTCCAGGGAGAGAAAGAGAAAGAATGCGTTCTTCCAAAGGATATCTTTGACGTGGAAGTTTCAGAGGAACTTATTACTCAAGCTATTCGCATTCATCTTACCAATCTTCGTCAGGGAACAGTAAGGACAAAGACGCGAGGCGATGTGAGAGGTGGCGGAAGAAAACCATGGAGACAGAAAGGAACGGGCCGTGCGAGGCAAGGCTCAATCCGGTCTCCTCTTTGGGTCGGTGGCGGTGTTGCTCATGGACCGAAGCCAAAGAACTATCAACTTCATCTTTCGCCCGTGATGAGAAGGAAAGCGCTTTACTCTGCTCTCACGTTAAAGCGGAAAGAAAAAGAGATGATTGCGGTTGAGGGTTTAACGACAATTCAGCCAAAAGCAAAGAAGATGAGAGAGATCTTAATGAAACTTCAGCTGCAAAATAAGAAAATTCTTCTTGTCCTTCCGGGGAAAGAGGAAAAGGTGGCACTCGCAGCCCGAAATTTTCCAACAGTGTCGATGGTTCCTTTCACGGATCTTTCAACATATGCTGTAGTGAATTCTGATATCGTTCTTTTTATGAGGGAAAGTATTGAAGGAATAGAGAAAAAATGGCTAACGCACAAAAACTAAGACGACCGATTATCACTGAGAAAAGTATTACCGACGCCAAGGATGGGTGGTTTACCTTTAGGGTCGTTCCTGATACGACGAAAGAACAGATAAAACGGATGATTGAGTCCCAGTTTAACGTTCATGTCGTAGAAGTCCGAACTATGCGGATCGCGGGGAAGACCCGTCGGTCAGGAAAACGAAGACTTCTCACAGAAACACCGTCGTATAAGAAAGCTCTTGTGAAACTTAAATCTGGAGAGAAGATCAATCTTTTTGAGGTAAGTGAATAATGCCTATACGATCGTATAAACCGGTTACGCCAGGGAGAAGACATAGGACAAGCCTCGTGAGTGGGGAAATAACGAAGGTTGCGCCTGAGCGCTCTCTTGTAACGCTTCTTCCGAAAAATTCAGGACGGAACAATACGGGGAAAATTACCGTTCGGCATCAAGGTGGAAGACAGAAAAGGTTTTATCGTAATATCGATTTTGAGAGAACGAAAGATGGCGTGAAAGCTATGGTTTCAGCGATTGAGTACGATCCGAATCGCTCGGCAAACATCGCTCTGTTATACTACGCGGACGGAGAAAAGAAATATATCTTAGCGCCAAACGGTCTTTCTGTCGGAGACGAGGTCATATCGGGAGAAGAAGCTGAGATCAAAGTAGGCAACGCCCTTCCCCTTTTCAAGATTCCTGCAGGTACCGTGATTCATGCAGTAGAGTTGGAACCAGGAAAAGGAGCGAAATTGGCTCGGTCAGCGGGTTCGTCTATTATCATACAAAGCAAAGACGATACCTACGCTCAGCTTCGAATGCCTTCAGGAGAAATTAGGATAGTTCCTTTACAGAGCAGGGCAACAGTAGGGCAAGTAGGAAATATTGACAAAAGAAATATTAAATTAGGGAAAGCCGGAAGAAAAAGATTGATGGGTATCCGTCCTTCAGTTCGAGGCGTTGCCCAAAACCCAAGGTCTCATCCGCACGGCGGTGGTGAAGGAAGATCAGGAATAGGTATGCCTTCTCCCAAATCTCCTTGGGGTAAAAAGACACTGGGTAAGAGAACCAGGAAAAGGAAACCTTCAGATAGATTTATTATGCAACGGAGGAGAAAATAATGTCACGTTCTTCAAAGAAGGGTCCATATGTTGACGAGAAATTATTGAAGAAAGTACAAAAGCTTATAGATCAGGGAAAGAAAGAACCGATCAAAACCTGGGCGAGAAACAGCCAAGTTTCGCCGGAACTAGTCGGATTTACATTTCTTATACATAACGGTCGAACATTTATTGAAGTGTATATTACAGAATCCATGGTTGGTCATAGATTAGGGGAATTTTCACCGACGCGAACGTTTCATGGACATGGAAAAGTGACAGAGAAAGCCGCTCGTCACTAAGGAGAAGATGTATGGAAGTTCGAGCAACAACAAAATTTGTGCGTATGTCTCCGCAAAAACTGCGGGAGATTGTTGATGCGATTAAACACCTTTCTCCTCAGGAAGCACTGACGGTGTTGAGACAGACAAATAAAAAAGGAGCCTTTTTCATCGGAAAGACAATCCAGACGGCACTCTCAAACGCGAAAAATAATCTTCAATTAAAAGAAGAAGCGCTTCGTTTTAAGCAGATTGAGATCTCCGAAGGACCTGTTTTTAAAAGGTTTCAGCCGGTATCCAGGGGAAGGGCTCATGGAATAATAAAACGAACGTCACACATTCATATTGTATTGGAGGATAAGAGTGGGACAAAAAGTTAATCCAGTTATATTCCGATTAGGAACTCGTCACACGTGGCAATCTCGTTGGTATGCTAATAAAAAAACATATCAGCAGTTTGCTTTAAAAGACGTGTTACTCAGACGTGAGTTAATGAAGAAGTTAAAACCGGCTGGAGTGACGAATATTGAGATTGAACGGTTGATTAACAAGATGACAGTTATTATGCATGTCGCACGGCCGGGCGTCGTGATTGGACGGGGCGGATCGGGACTGGAACAATTGAAGAAATTTATTACAGAAGCAGTAAAGTC
>DATDVM010000017.1:0-2569 GCA_035290005.1 Patescibacteria group bacterium
TAGGAAATCAGGCTGTCCAAGATGTGCTGAATAAACTACAAATCTCCACAGCAGAGCAACGGATCGAGTTCTCAGAAAGAGCCAAGCTGGCACGAAAAGGATACCTTCTTCCACAAGAGCGGTTGCTTCTTATTGATAACGCACAACGTGAAGGCACAACTATCCAGCGGATCTGTAAGAATTTCAACGTCTCACGAAAAACTTTTTATAAATGGTTCGGCCAGTTCGACAAGACAAACCCACTCGTTTCTCTTATGGACCAAGTACGTCGGATGGGAGTTCACCCGCGAAAGACATCAGAGGCTATTGAGCGACAAATACTTGATATTGTATTGGAAAATCCGGAACTCTCTGCCCACAAAATTGTGGAGTTACTCCCAGTGACTTCGGACGGAAAGCCGACTCTTGGAAACCACGGCGTGCAGAATGTACTACAGAGATTGAATATGAATACTTACCTAAAACGGCTCGCATACGCAAAAGAGCACGCGGGAGAACGAGTGCTACGGGCCGCACAAGAAGTTGTGCCGGTCCTTCTTCCCGAGGTTCCACAGGCGCCGGTTCACGGGCCTCCGCTTCGTTTTGCCTTTCAGTTTTTGATGGGGTTTATCCGCTTTGCTCGTTCGTCCCGTCAAGGTTTTTTGCTTATCTTTCTTACTTTTTCCAGCACAGGATTCTTACTGTATAACTACTTTTTAATGCTCGCAACGGCCGAACCAGGGACGCATCTCGGGCTCTTTTTTGCTTCAATTGCTCTCCTTTTTGGGCTTTTCTTTTTCCTGTATTCAACCAAGTACTACCTCGTGATTGCATCCGTGTTGGGATATTCGAAAGAGTATCCGCATGAGAAGGTCAACCAGAAAGAAGGAATAAGCCAGAAAGCTGTTCATGTGTTGGCTTCTTTCTTGGGTGTATCGAATGGAGTAGCACCTTCTGAAGGCGTAGAACGAGTTGGTCTGATCGCCAATATCGACAAACAGGAGTTGAATTACTTCCCCTTTGTTTCGATTCATGTAGCGACCTACAACGAGAAGCGGGTAGTAAACCGGCTACTCACGGCTTGTACAAGTCAGGACTATCCAAACTATGAAGTCGTTGTTGCAGACGACTCGACAGATGAAACGGTCGATATCTTAGAACAGTGGAAAGAGAATCCCAGGGTTAAGATTTCTCACAGACCGACACGACAAGGATTCAAGGGAGGGGCATTAGGGTATGCTCTCGAGAAAACAGATCCACGTGCAGAGTTTGTCATTATTTTTGATGCTGACTTTATTCCATATCCTGATACGATTACGCAATTCCTCCGCTACTTCAAAGCATCTACAGGGAGACTCGAGAAATTTCAAGATTACTACGACACGAAGATTGCAGCGGTGCAGGGGTATCAATGGCATGTATTGAACAAATCGGAAAACTGGGTGACGCGAGGTGTACGGAGTGAGTTTGCAGGAAGCTATGTCATGGAGCGAAGCGGAAACGAAATCTTCGGCGGACTGAAGATGATTGCAGGAAGTGTGTATATGATTCGACGTGATGTCCTGCAAACCTTCGGTTGGGGAACCAGTATTACCGAGGACTTTGAATTGACACTGAAGATCTATGAAGCAGGATACAAGGTTGTGTACACTCCATACGTTCAAGCTCCGAGCGAGTGTGTCTCTACAGTCAAGCGTCTCATCAGGCAACGAATGCGATGGGCAGAGGGGCACTCATTCAATGTCAAAAAGATGTTTAGCCGGCTGATGGGAAGTCCGTATATGAACTGGTCAGAGAAGCTTGAGTTTTTGTATCTCTCACCTTACTATCTTCAATCATTCTTTTTTATCATTGGCACTCTGTCCTGGTTTTTGTCAGAGGCTGTTTTCCATGCGAAGTTGCCGTTCTGGACGGCACTTTGGGGATGGTCGCTTGTTTTTAGCAATATGCTCTCCTTGCCCCTCATGAACTCCATCGGACTATTCTTGGAAGAAGCAGAGGAAAAAGACTACCTCGGACTCTTTTCTTTTGTCGCAATGTCGTATCTTTTGGTTCCTTTCCAGGCATACGCGGCAGTGAGAGGTTTTCTTGAAAAGGAAGAAGGAGGATGGTTCAGGACGCCCAAATCAGGAAAGATCACGGATACGATCACCAGAGGTCAATTCTACCGCTGGCTGCGTGGTATTTTTCCCTGGAAGAAGCAACCTGCATTTGAACCGCTTGAGAAAGAAACAAGTCCTGCGTTTAATTTCTACCTTGCCCGACAAACAGCAAATAGTTCGTTTGAATCGTTTCGGATCAGACGAAGGCACACACGGTATCTTTCAAAAGTTGTTTTTGTTGTACTTCTTTCTTTATCGGTACAGCTGAACTATATCGCATTTTTCTCGAATCCGTTTTTGGATAAAGTAAATCAATTCCTCGCTGACCAGGGAACAAATATAGGAACATCGACGGTCTCTGCGGCAGAAAAAAGCGACATAGAAGACCTGATTTATGAAGGAAAAATAGACGATACTGTTTCAATTGTGCATACGGCGGAGACTGATGATTTGGCATTTGAGGCAAAACTGTTAAGTAGTGTCGAGGT
>DATDVM010000018.1:0-5803 GCA_035290005.1 Patescibacteria group bacterium
GATAAGGGTGCGGGCAAGAAATGTTTCTTTTGAAAATATTTTTGAAGCAAGGAAACTATTGACACAGAGTACTCCTAAGCCTGTCCATAGAAGAAGATGCAGGTGGATAGGTGTCCCTAATTGTTTTTCTCCCCAAATATAGCTAAAGAATAGGGGTACTTGCGGGGGGAGATATTCCCGGAATAATAGAAGATACCCGTATGAGAAAAAGAATGACGTAAGTCCGAGTACTATACCCCAGACAGAGATTTTGTCCTTCTTGAATGAAGTACTATCTTGAAGAATAGGTGTGAGAAAATGATTATTAGGGATACGAAACGTTTCTCTTTTTTCCATATTTCCTGGGAATACGGCAGGTTATTTTTCTCTGGTATAGATCTGGGCATAACCAAGATCTGCGGTTACATTATACTTTTGCCGTATGAGATTGTCCAACTCAGGAAAAGGGAAGTGTGTATCCTTGAAATAGACGATACGTCGTGGTGGATTTTTTTGTAGCCTACCGAGTTCTTCCTCATAGCCATTTGGCCAAAGATCGACATGGTATGAAGCTGTAAACCTTCCTGCTATGGGACGTCTGGTATATGCATAGATCATGGGTTCATCACCCCAGACAAAAATTGGTTCTTCTTCTGTGGTTTCTATCTGAAGAAGAGAACTTATTTCTTTTATCCTGTTCACATTTGGATCAAAAAAGGCGTCGAATTCGTTTTTTGTCCTCACTCCTTGTAGGTATAAGAGAAAGTTTTGATAATACGATGGTTGATAGGAAAGAGCCCCAAGACTCAGTGGAAAAAGCTGAATTGAAACGAAAAAGAGAATAAGGAGGGAAAAAATCGGAAGAACGGTAGTTTTGAAAGTTTTTTCGTATGTTCCGACGGTAAGGAGAAAAGATGGGATGACTTGAATAAGATAATGTGTATACGGCCTTCCACCGAGTAGTGCCCCTTCAATGCTAAATAGAAACCAGAGGAAAAAGATGGATTGTGGGAAAGAAAGGTGTTTCCTTGCCTTAAACATCCCCAAAAGAACACATCCGAGAAATCCCCATTTCAAAAGAAACAGATTGACTCCGAGGAACATGCTTTGATGGGATTGTTCTACATATTGAAAAGGAAGTAGGAAAACACTTTCGACGAAGGGAAAGAAGGCATTTTGTGAGAATATCCATAGAGAAGTAATGACGACGGGGGAGAGGAATCCCAAAAAGAGTGAAAGTAGAAGGGGAAATTTTCGTGAGAAAGTGTTGGGATTAGGTAGGAAGAACGTATAAAAAAAGACTGCAAGAAAATCAAAGAAGGCAGGGATTTTATACAAAAAACCGAGTGAGAAGAGAAGTCCTGCAAGAAAAAATATGTTGCGTATTTTTACGGACGGAAGAGAATCAGTGAGGGTTCTAAGACCGAAAAGATATACAAACATTCCAGCTACTGTAAAGAGAAGAAAATAAATTTCACCGTTTGCGATGTTTGCTTCCAGGAGAGGGAGTGACGTAAGAAGAGCGAAAAAAAGTGAGAGAAAAAACGCTTTAATCTTTGGAAAGAGTGAACGGCTTAAGAAAAAGAAAATGATATTCGTGAGAAGGACAAAAAATGTTGTGATGAGTTTGACCCAGAAAAGTGTATACGCGAGAGAGAAAGTCAGGTACAACAGAGGAGGTTTATTATCGAAAACATCTTTATATAAAACAGCCCCTCTTCTGACCATTTGTCCGACCGTAAGAGTGATAGCCTCGTCCCTGTGCCAATAAGGCTCAAAAAGAGAAGGGAGTCGGAGAAAAAAAACAAGGAGAACGAGAAAGATAAGCTCTTTTCTTTGAAGGAGGAACTGTACGGTTTTGGTGAGCCCCTCTTTTAGTGACGTCATGATCTTATACTTTTTCTGTGACGCGATATTCGAGATATTTGCCTAACATGAGTCTGGTATGAGCGTCTAAGCCCGGAAGAGCAGAGAGAAAGAAACTCACGAAGGGGAGAGCAATCCACTGTAGATACAAAAGAGGGACCATTTTCCTCGGGAACGACTCGGGACGCTTCGGTTTCATTTTCGTGTCTACGACAATGAGAACAAGAAGGAACAAAAGACAGAGCGTGAGAATATTTCCTGAAATCAAAGGCAGGTTGCGACCCAACACGGTTTCTTTGAACGCAGGGTTAAGAAGTGGAGGAAGAGTTGCTCCGAGCGTGAGAATAAACCAATTGACTGGCCAGAGGAAGTGTCCTTCAAGTGCGCGTAAGACGACTGTAGTTCTCGAAAGGAAAGGTATTTCTGGGTGCAAGAACCATTGTTTTATAATAAAAGGATCATCGGTGATTCCCCAGGCCCAGCGTTTCATCTGTTCGTATTGGTTCACCATTGTTTGAAAAAAACTAGTCGACTCAGCTGCATCTTGATAAATTGGAAGAAAAAGAGGAATTACTTTTATTTTTGGTCCTTTTGAAAAAAACGATTTAAAAAACAAGTGCCAATCTTCGGGTATCACATCCACAGCCCAGTACCCTACCTCGTGGCAGAGTTTGAGGCTCATGGAATAAGTTGACATATTGAAAAGTTTGTCAGGTCTCATAAGGATTCCCAAGTTCCACATGGAACCCATTGTATTGATGAGGCGAACAGGGAGTGGAACCCTCCAGATGTTATTGTAAAAAAGAAGAGCACCTTGGTAAAAATGAAAGTATCTTTCTTCATCGGTAAGAAATGTATAGGTAAGATATGAGTAGTAGTAAGAAGGAAGCTGGGAATCGGCGTCGCAGCTTGTTACGGTACAGTGTTCCAAAGCGTATCCTTCTTCCTGCAGTTTCTTAGTTACCCACTTTCCAGCCCAGGCCATATTACTTGATTTCCCCTTGACCTCACCCAGTATGTCAGGGTGTACAGTAATAAAGAAGTGAGCAAATGTCTGTTGAAACTCTTTTTGTAATTTTTGGGCAACTTCAGGTGCGTTTAGATCGCGTTTTTCCGTAGCAAGGACAACAGTCATTTGGCTTTTCGGAAATGTTTGTTCTGTAAGACGTCGTAGGGTACGTTGAAGGATGTACAGAGGTTCTTTATAAGTTGGAACAATCACCACGTGATGGATTTTTGAAAGAGGCATAGGAAGGTTTTTGAGAGTATGCGTGAGTCCGTCCCAATCAACTTCCTCGTGGGCTTTGAGCCGAAGGTAACTTTGAGTTGAGTAAAGCGCTATCTGGGCTGAACGATAAAACCAGTAGACATCAAAAAGAATTACAAAATAGGCGACAATGCTTGGATTCCAAAAAGAAAGCCAGAAGGGCATAGTAATAAGTCCCCAAGAAAATAGCCCTGGAAAAATCTCAAGAGGGCGTTGCAACCTAGCTTCATTTCGTTCGAAAAATCGTTTTAATGCGTATTGCATCGTTAGGAACCTACCTATAGTTTAAAAAGTGTTTGAGCATTACGGGTGGTTTGTTCTTCGATTTGTGTAAAAGACGTACTTTTTATTCGAGCAAGATGATTGGCGATAATTTTAACATGTTTGGGTTCATTTCTCAAATGTCTCGCTCCTTCCGGAGAAAGAAAAGGAGAGTCAGTCTCAACTAAGATTTTCTCAAGTGGTACTGTTTTTGCACTGTCATGTACCTGATGTGCTTGAGGATAGGTGAGGATGCCTGAGAAAGAAATGTAAAAGTTGTATGAAAGTGCTTTCTTCACATTTTCTTTGGTGCCGGTCCAGCAATGAAATACACCTCTGATTTTTTTTGCTCGGAAGCGGGAAAGACAGGAAAAGAGATCTTTCCATGCATCTCGGCAATGAAGGATAATTGGAAGGTTATACGTATGTGCAAGATGGAGGTGAAATTCAAGGAGATTTCGTTGGAGTTGAGGTTGAAGTGATATATCTTTTGTCACCCCGTAATGGAAATAGTCGAGACCACACTCTCCTATTGCAACAACGCCTTTCTGTTGGGCAAGATGTGTGAGTTTTTCCCCCACATCTTCGGTATATTCGTTCACATGGTGAGGATGAAAGCCAACAGCCGCATGAAGGCAAGGAAACTTTTGGGCAAGCTCTATCGCCTTTTTGCTAGAATCAATTTTTGCTCCAGGGACAATGATATCCGTTATTCCCTGTTTCTGAGCTTCGAGAATGGTTTGTTCAACGTCATGTCTGAAAGCACGAAAGTTGAGATGAGCGTGAGAATCTATCATGATAAACGCGGAAAGAGTGGAGGTTTTGTTTCTATCCTTGATGTGGTGAGATTGGATTGAATGGAAAGAGAAGCCGATGGGATGAAAGGTTCAAGAAGGACAGCAAGCTCGTAAAGCTCTTCTAAAGATGAATGTATTTTTTCTTTTGCCCGTTGAGGAGAGGTTTTAAGAAGTTCCCAAGGTTTATCTTCTTCGATTCTTTTATCCAGATCTTTCAGTCTCTGGGCGAGATCTTGGACTGTTTCATGAGGACGATACTCCAGAAATGCCTGGTAAGCTTTTTTAGACCTTGGTTTTTGGAAGACACGTTTCTTATCTGGTTCTAGCCCCTTGAGCCGTAGCGTTTCCGCGAGTTTTGTCAGCCGAAGAACAATATTACCTAGTCCGTTGGAGAGATCTCCGTGGTACATCGCTCTCAATGTTTCAAGAGAGATATCTCCGTCATCACTGAGCGGTTTTATTTTCAATAGGTAATATCTGACAGCATCTGATCCGTACACAGAAGTAAGCTCGGTCGGTCGAATAATGTTGCCGAGGGATTTACTTATTTTTTGGCCCGCTAAAGTGAAGAATCCATGTCCATACACGGTTTTAGGTAACACATACCCCGCTGATTCTAACATTGCTGGCCAGAGAAGTGCATGGAATCGTACATTATCGACTCCCAGGAGATGGAGGTCTGCCGGCCAGTATCCAGCCGGTGCTCCGGTTAGATAGTTAATGAGTGCATCAAACCAGACATAGACAACGTGACCTGGACTGTTTGGAACAGGAATTCCCCAAGAAACGCTCGTACGCGAAATTGGTATATCAGACAAACCTTTGTCGAGGAAAGAAAGCATTTCGTTCCGTCTCTTTTCGGGAAGTACGAACGAAGCGTGAGACTGTATATGCTTTGTGAGGAATGAGCGGTATTTTGACCATCGGAAAAAGTAATTTTTTTCGGTTAGTTGAATAGGCTTTTTCTTATGATAAGGACAGAGTCCATCCACTAGGTCAGATTCTGTGACGTATGATTCGCATCCTACACAGTAATATCCGGTAAAATCCCCGAGATAGATATCTCCTTTTTCTTTTGATTTTTCCCAAAATGCCTGAACAGATTGGGTGTGGTCTTTGTCAGTTGTCCGGATGAAACGATCATAGGAAATCTGTAAAGCACTGAGTTGCTCCTTGTCTTTTACACTTACTTTGTCGACAAGTTCCTTCGGGGTGAGATGTTGTTCTTTGGCAGTTTGCTCCGCTTTGCTTCCATACTCGTCGGTGCCCGTAAGGAAAAAGACACGGTCCCCTATAAGCCGATGATATCTTGCGTAGACGTCAGCCACGACCTTCTGGTACGCATGTCCTATATGGATGACATCGTTACAGTAATCAATTGCGGTGGTGATATAGTATTTCGTGGGCATAACGCTGTTATTGTAGCATACCTGTCTTACGTGGGTAAGGCTATTTCTTTCTTTTTTCAGAACGGAAATAGAAGAGTTCGAGAAAGAAGAGCCCTCCGGCATAAAGGAGTAGATGAAACGGAGTCGTCATGCGCCATGAATGAAGGAGCAAAATGCCAACGGCAAGGAGTGAAAGAAGCAGTGATCTTCGAATGATACGCGGTATCGCGACTTTCGGATTCTCG
>DATDVM010000019.1:0-7143 GCA_035290005.1 Patescibacteria group bacterium
GAAACTACTCGTGTTTGCAATTCTCCGTTTATGACCTTTTGAAAGTTTCGGAAATCTTCAGCGTCGACAAAAAGAAGGAAACCAGCAACTGTTATGGCTAAAAGAAGTGTCAAGACAAAGATACTGTTTTCTCGTATAGTCCGCATGCTTAACTAGGATGGGAGATGCTTATCTCCTGAAGGAACCTTATGAAGAACTATTTTTACTCCAAACCAGACAAAAACCACAAGAAGAAGTCCTCCTACTATCATTCCCGGGCCTTTGAGAAAATCGGATATCCCCTCGACAGAACGTATGATACGGACTTGTTCATCTTTTCCGGGAACTGCACCTGCCGCCTGAACATCAAATGAGAGCAGTTTTACTCGAGGACTCACATATCCTTCTGCGTCTATCGCCGTTGTGTAAATTGTATGTGAACCTTCAGGTAATTCTTGTTCAATGACATACGTCCAGTTCCCTTCCTCATCAGTTCGGACAAAAGCAACGACGGGTTTACTGTAAATAAAGAGAAGTATTGTCGCGTTAGCAGGTCCTTTTCCGGTAAGGGCGATCGGTTCTCCCTGGGCTGCAATGCCATCCTCATTCTGAACCATATTTGATTCAGCAAATTTCTCCACACGAACGGGCGTTTTCACCTCCGCTGCGGACCCTGTGACCTGAATTTTTTGGAGAGAATCGGTTGTATTTCCGGCTTTATCGATTGCTCTCACAAGAAGCGTGTGCGACCCGGATTTTTGGAAAGCAAGTGTATACGGTGATGTCGCGATCACAAAACTGCTGTTATCGACCTTCACAGCATACTTGGCAATTCCGGACGTTTCATCTTCAGCCTTAAAGTAAGCTCGGAATGATTCCCACCCAAGGGAAGGAATTGACTCAACTCCGACTTCGAACGGCTTCGGGGGTATCGTATCGATGTTAACTTGAAAATGTCGTGTACCTCCCCAACCCGCACTGTTTTGTGCTTTCAAATGGAAATACCATGTTCCGTCACGTTCAGCAGATACCGTCACACTCGTGCCCGTTGTCAACACTGTTTCACTTGGATCTTCCAACTCTTTCTGCGTAAAGGAGTACGCGAATCCCTTGACATCGTCTGGTTTACTCCAAGAAAAAACAGCTTTCCTTGAAGAGTACCAAGAACTCTCATCAACATGGGTGTTTGAAGCAATTGTCGGGGTTCTCGACGTTAGCGTTGTTGCACTGGTGGCCGATGGACTATACGTAAATACAAGTTTCACTTCATCACTTTTGTTTCCAACTTCATCTAAAACGTAAAAGACAAGCGTATTTTCTCCTTTTTTGGGTACGTATGGATACTGCCACAGAATATCTTTATTCTTACTTATAATTTGTTGACTATTTAAATACACCGCAGTTTCAGGGTCTTTCACTCCAGTAATTCGAATAGGAGACTGACTCACCGGAGAAGTAATAGGATCTACTTGCAACTTTGGTTTTGTCGTCTTTTTGACATATGTTGTCTGGTCTACCGTTGTTCCGCTCAAGTTTGTCGGCTCGTCCGCATTTACGGAACCCGATACATCCGTCACCTCGACTTCAACTGGTCCATCTGAAAGGTTTGATGTATCAAGTTGCGCTTCGTATCCACCTGTTTCTGAATCCGTCGATGTCACAGTCGAGGTCGATACTCCCTCAGTGTCGGTTGCTGTTACTTCAAGTGTCTGTCCTTCAGGAGTGTCGGACGTCGAAGAAGAAGTTTGTGAATCGGTTGATCCGGAGACACTCGTGTTACCGGAATCAGTGTTAGATACAGAAACGGAAAGTGATGAACTGCCTGTCTGTATCGTCGAACCACTCTGTCCCCCTGTACTCGTCTTTTCTGTTGTTTCTGTATGGATAAATGTAGTGCCGGCAACTTTTTCAGAAGGTGTCTGTGTTTGGAACGAGAAATCAAAGAAAAAAGCAAAGAGGAAAAATAGCGATAATCCCGCGAGAAGCGAACCGACCCAAACTCTTATATGTTCTTTCCCTTCATCAAACTCATCAAGATGCATGTATTCATTCCCCCTAATTCAGCATACGGCTAGCCTATTCTTCTGTCAAGACGTATGAAAAATCTCCATTCCCAAGGTAACGACTGTTCCTTTCTTCATCTTACCCGAAAGAAAATCTTGGGCTAACGTACTCTCAAGCATGTCCTGTATGAGCCTTCGAAGCGGTCTCGCACCATACGTCGGACTGTATCCTCGTTTTGCAAATTCCTGGACTAACTCCTCGGTCACTTCCAACCGAATCTCCTGCTTTGATAAACGCTTCTTCACTTCACCAATAAGGAGTTGAGCAATCTTAAGAACATCTTCCTGAGTCAGCGGTTTAAAGACGACTATTCCATCGAACCTATTTAAAAACTCTGGCCTGAACGTCTTTCGGAGTTTCTCTAAAAGATCATGTTTCATATTATCATCGATCTTTCCATCCCGAATCGCATCCTGAATATATACTGCTTCCGCATTTGAAGTCGCAATAATGATGGTATTGGTAAAATCAACCGTATTTCCGAAGTTATCTGTCAGCCTTCCATCCTCAAACACTTGTAAGAACACATTCAATACGTCAGAATGCGCTTTTTCTAGTTCATCAAGAAGTACTAGAGAAAACGGTTTCCGTCGTACCGCATCGGTAAGAAATCCCTGAACCGAATCATGCTCACTCATTCCCTTCATCCCCATCAGTTTGTTCAAACTCTCAAGTGTTTGATATTCGCTCATATCAACCCGAATCATTGCATCCTGAGAACCGAAATACACCTCTGAAAGGACTTTTGAGAGTTCTGTTTTCCCTACGCCTGTCGGTCCCAGGAAGAGAAGAACACCGATCGGACGTTTCTCACTCCGAAGTCCCGTTCGTGCACGCCGGAGCGCATCCGCAACGGTATGTACTGCCTCGTCCTGACCGATAATTCTCGAATGAATCATCTCCTCGAGGTGAAGGAGCTTCTGCGTTTCTTCTTGAGTGACACTGGAGACAGGGATGTTCGTTTTGGAGACAACAACATTTGCGACATCTTCCTTTTTAACTAAACCCTGCCTTAACTTCTGTGTAACCGTCACAGCAGCCTCATCAAGAAGGTCAATTGCCTTATCCGGAAGTACTCTGTCGTGCATATATTTCTGAGAGAGAAGGACAGATGCCTCGATCGCCGGATACGAAATCGTGACTTTGTGTTCTTTTTCAATCTCTTCAGCGACTTCCTCCACGATCTCAATCGCTTCCCCCGTGCCTGCTTCCGGTACTTCAACGTTTTGGAATACCCGGGCGAAGGATTCATTCGTCTCTATATATTTTCGGTAATTCTCAAAACTTGTAGCTGCAATTGCGTTAAACTCTGCAGTATCAAGATGAGGTTCTAAGGCACTAAACACAGCAGCTGCTTCCTCTGATTCGCTCTCAACGAGAAGATGAATTTCGTCAATAACAAGAATAATATTTCCCGCCGCTACGATCTCGTTTATGATATCTTGCATACGTTTTCCAACCTCACCGACATTTTTCGCTCCGGCAAGAAGGGAAGATACTTCAAGAAGGATCACTCGTTTAAAAAGAAGCGATTCCGGAGCATTTCCTTTTATAATTTTCTGTGCCAGACCTCCCACCATCGTTGTCTTTCCGCAACCTGGTTCTCCCAGAAGCATCACGTTATCCCTTTTACTTCTTGAAAGAATACGTATAATGTCTCCGACCACCTTTTCTCTTCCTATCACCCTTGGAAGTCTTCGTTTTGCTGCAAGTTTCGTGAGATCACGGCTGAACGAATCAAGTGTGGGAGTCGGCCGAGATGTCCATCCGCGATTGACGCCCCCTAAAAGTTGTACTTCAAAATCCTCATCCCAGATTCTTGGCGGATGCTCATTGACTAACTTTTTGTCAAGCCATTTTACCGCTCCCCGAAGTTGAGGAAGATGAAGCGAATAGATCGCTAAAATCCGTTGTAATTCCTGATTCAAACGGACAAGTGCGACCAGAAGATGTACTTCATGGATGTACCTCGCTTTGGCAAGCCTTGCCTCCTCAAGCGCTTCTTGAAGAAGAGTCTCTGTTGACATTGGTTGATTGAATTTTTCTTCCTCATCTTTTTTAGAAAGCTCACTCGTAAGAAGTTCTTCCGAGAGAGATAACCTTTGAAGAAGACGTTTGGTATTCGGATAGTCCCATAACTTTACGAAAAGCGAAAGTGGTTTAACTGATTCGTCACGAAGAAGAAATCTCACTCTATTTGTGCTCACAAGAAATGGGTCTCCCTGATCGTGAAATTCCGACAAGACTTTCTTCGGTTTACCGAATGTCGCAACGGAGTAAAAAAGAAACATCAATATGACAGCAATAATCATTCCACTCCAACCGAACAGAGAAAACGCGAGGAATGGGAAAAGAAGCCAAAGACAAAATGACAGAATAGTAAAAATGACAACGACAAAAACCATGCATGTTCCGATGAGAATGCGAACAGTCCGAAAGAATAGGCTTAAAAGACGTCCCAAGAATGTCGTATCCTGAAACATAGGAACAAAAAGCATCCGAAGATTCAGACGTACTGCGAAGTGGTCATCCCAAATAAGTGTAATTTTCTTTAAAAGGAATGGAAAAAGAATAGCGATTTCAAGAAACCACCAAATAGGGAAACGGACAAAATACTCTACAATGACAGAGCTTCCTCTTCTCATATACTACCTATAAGTAAAACAAAAACCAGGGGAACGCGCAAACACGATTAGATAACTATCTTCCAGATAGAACGGGCTTCTCCGACCAAGTACAGAGAACCTGTAACAAGAACAATATCGTCCGAACGAGCCTGATACAGGGCATGTTCGATCGCTTCAGGTGACTTTTCGTACCAGATGACCTGTTTGGCAGGGTACATCTTACGTGCGATCTCGTATACCTTTTGGGCACGTACCGCGGAGTAAGGCGCCGTATCTGTGGGCGTATGATACATTGTTGCCGTTATTGAAACACTCTCTTTTCCGCATATTCGTAGCATGTGCTTGATGTCTTTGCCTTTCTTACACCCAAAAACAAGATGGATTATTTTTGAAGGGTAGCGCTTCTTGAGTGAGGATATAAGTGCAGTCATTTTTGCGGGATTATGCGCACCGTCAAGAATGACAAGAGGAGTCTTTTGCATTATCTCAAAACGACCTCCAAAAGAAAGGTGGGAAAACGCATGGCGGATCTTTTCTATCGGGCATGTGTAGCCACTTTCCCTCAATTGGTCAAGACAGGCAAGTGCCAAAGCTGCATTCTCGACTTGGAAGTCTCCAAGGAGACCAATTGAAAGGTTTTTATACAAATTATCGCCGACACGGATTGAACACGTTTCCCGCGTTTTAGTCATCGATTGGTCATACACTTCAATGTCCTCCCCGAGAAGTAATAGACGCTTGGCTCCCGATGACGTCACTTTCCTTTTTATGATCTGACGAACGCTCTCCTGTGTTGCCCCGGTAATAACAATACTTCCTTTTTTAATTATTCCTGCTTTTTCTTTGGCAATTTCCTCGACCGTGTTTCCCAAAATATTCATATGGTCAAGTTCTATGTTCGTAATCAGGGTTACAATAGGATCTCGTCTCACGTTTGTCCCGTCTAACCTTCCTCCAAGGCCCACTTCGATGACAGCAATATCTACTCCAACCTTGGAAAAATAGGAAAACGCTACAGCGACGAGAAGTTCAAAATAGGTCACCTTTCCTACTTTTGTACTGTCTACTTTTTCAACCACTGGCCGTACTTCATTGATAAGATCACGAAACGCTTCCTGAGAGATCATATTCTCCTGGACTTGTATGCGCTCTCTGATCGATTGAATGTGAGGAGAGATATGAAGCCCCACCTTGTATCCTGATTCTTTCAGGAGTGAAGAGATAATCATCGCTGTCGATCCTTTGCCGCACGTCCCGCCGACGTGAACGAAATCAAAATTTCTTTCAGGATGACCAAGCTCGCCAAGAAGTTTTTGCATTCTCGTCAGGTGGTATACTTTATGGGAAAATGTTTCTGGGATGCGATCTTCAAGATAGGAAATTGCTTCCTGAAACGTTCGTATCTTCACAAACGACCTCCTCTCCAAGAGATATGTATTATAACTCCCTACCTTGCCTAGCTCAGGCAACGTGCTATAATTCCGTAGCGGAGGTTATATGAGGCAAATCGGAACCTTCATTCTTTTTACGATTATACTTCTTTTCTATCCTTCTTTTACGTACGCGGAAGGTGAAGAAAATACTGTCACTCTCGTCGAGCTTTCCTCGCCATCAGCTGAACTTGCAAGTCCTTCTGCAACTGAAGCTGCTAAATTGGAACAAATCAAGATACAAAACGTGACGCAGCCCGAAGAACCACCTAAAAAAGAAGAAATTTTTGAAATCCTCACCCAAAGGAAACTCGGAAAACCGTCCCTTCTCAATGGATTTGCATACGCAGTCCGCTTTGCACTTACCAGTGGGGTTCCTGCAAACACGGTCATGCTCGTCCTTCTTCTTCCTCTTCTTGCGACCATCATCGCGTTCTTCCGGCACATTGTCGGATTGCCAAGCTTGGGTCTTCTTTTACCAATCGCTCTTTCTATCACGCTCATGGCAACAGGAATACCTGCAGGAATTCTTCTTCTTCTGACGATTATCGTGGGAACGACGACTGCACGAATTCTCATGAAAAAAATACGTATCATGTACCTTCCGAAGCTCGCGATGTCTCTTTGGTTCGTCTCCCTGTTTATTTTCCTAACGCTCACCGTAAGCGCCTGGCAAGGAATTCTGGAAGTAAAACAACTCTCGATTTTCCCTATTCTTCTTCTTATACTTTTAAGCGAACAGATTTTTGCAATCCAGGTGGGAACCACTCCCAAACAGGCAGCACAAGTTACCATGATCACGTTTTTCTTAGCTCTTCTTGGATACTTTATTCTTTCGTGGGAAGCATTACGGACATTTATCCTCCTCTATCCTGAAGCAGTCATAGCGCTTGTTCCCATAAACTTTATTATCGGCCGGTGGTTCGGCCTCCGTTTCACGGAATACTTCAGGTTTGCTGAGGTACTCAAACATGGCCGTTAGCACATCAGTTCTCGGCATGAATGCCAGAAATTACCTCTACATCAGAAAATATAACCCGCGA
>DATDVM010000020.1:0-4702 GCA_035290005.1 Patescibacteria group bacterium
CTCCTCCTCATTGACAATCATGTGAATGGTTCTTCTTTCAGCTCCTGTAAGAAAGGGGAGTGTAACAGCCTTCTTTTCAAGCTTCACTTTTTGAACGGTATTTTTCGCCAAATCAACCAAATATTGCTGTCTTTTCTTCGCCCATCCATCAACGTCAACCCTCATGTTCTCCCAAGCGCCCAACTCATGATAGACCAGAAGAGAAAGAAGAAGCTGAAAGTTCCGCAACCTTTCACCGTGGTATCCAATAAGGACACCCAGTTCGTTCCCCGAAATCTCAACCAGATACGAGTCCTCTTCTTTACCAACAGAAACCTCCGCAGGTGTTTGAAGAAGGGAAAGGAACTCTTGCGTCTTCTCTTTGATAACCTGGTCAACTGCTTGTGCCATTTTGTATTCCTTTTGATTTGACAGGAAGCACTTCCTGCTGCCTCATCACATAATACTGTTGTACCATAGAAAAAAGGGTGGAAGCAACCCAATAAAGCGCCAATCCTGATGCGAATCGTGCAGAAATTACGACTGATAATATCGGAAAGAAGTATGTCATCTGAACTTGCATCGCTGAGGCCAGTTCATCCGAAAACTCTCCACCCTTTTGTCTTGGCTTTTGGGGAACCATCATCTTCGAGAGAGCAAATTGCGAAAGTCCTGCAAGAATAGGAAGAATAAAATATGGGTCAGGCTTGGTCAGATCAAGCCATAAGAATTGTGTGTGTACAGTCAATCCATCAATCATTCCAGTGTTGAGCACCTGTATAAACACTTGATACAAAGCAATGAGAACCAAAAGCTGAAGCACCATAGGGAGACATCCACCCATCGGGTTCACACCGTGCTCTTTATACAAATTTAATTGTTCCTGCTGAAATCTCTTTGGATCCTTTCCGTGTTTCTTTTTTAGCTCGTCAAGCCTCGGCTTCAAGTCCTGCATTTTTTTTGCAGTCCTCTGGCTTGGAAGTGTGAAAGGAATAAGGACAAGTCGAATGGCCAATGTGAGCCCAAGAATAGCCAAGCCGAAGTTTAAAAACAGCGCTTTGTAGAAAAAAATGAGAAGCTGTAATATCGGTTGAAATAAAAATGTACTCCACAGGGTTCCCAACACAGCTTATACCACCGGATCCGTTCCTCCCTTAATAAAGGGATTGCATCGAACTATTCTTCGAACACTTAATAAGCCACCCTTGAGCACGCCATACTTTTCAAGAGACTGTTTCGCATACTCAGAACAATGTGGTTCAAATCTACAAATACCTTGAGTTTCTCCCAAGAAAGAAGCCAAAAGTAATCTTCGAGCTGTAAGAGTGTTTTGATACACGGTAATAAGAAATGCAAGAACGGTCTTCATAAATGAATATTTAGCCTCTTTATCTCACTCACTACATCCTGCTGTGGAGTATTCCGTAAGTCTTTTCTTACAACAAGAACCCCTATATATCCAGAAAAAAAAGTGTGTTCTCGGATCGCCTCTCTTATCTTCCTTTTTGTTCTGTTTCTATACACAGCCTTTTTTGAAATATGTGTACTCACTACAATTGCGACGCGTTTTTGGACAACATTTTCTTTTCTGGGATCAGGAAGATAATAAAAAAGAAAAAGTGGAGATGTTATTTTCTTTCCTTCTTTACGAATTGCTCGTATCTCATCTCCCGAAAGAACACGTCGAGATGCTTCCTTCATATATTATACTGTAAGGCGCTTTCTTCCTCTTTCTTTTCGACGTTTCAAAACCGCTCTTCCGTCTTTTGTTCGTTGACGGACTAAAAATCCATGTGTTTTCTTCCGTTTTCTTTTGTTTGGTTGGTAGGTTCTCTTTGGCATAACTTTCCTTCTTTCTCTAAGTAAGATTCGACAAAGTATAACACAAGCTCAAGAAGCTTTTCAAATTGTCTTTACAATTTATCCACACTGTGATTAAATAAAAAAACTTCTGCCTTTCCACACTTGAAATACATACCTTGGGGGTATATGGAAGACGTAAAGCTTTGGGAAACGGCATTGGCTCAAATTCAAACAGACCTGTCTCCTGCCGTCTTTAATACATGGTTTAGCGGAACGAGCATCCTTTCTAAAGAAGACGGCGTTATTGAGATTGGATGCTCAACAAACTTTAAAAAAGAATATCTGGAGCAACGTTTTCAAACCCTCATTACGGAAGTCCTCGAATCCCTAACCAAAACCCAGCACCGTATCAAATTTTCTGTTTTGCCATCTTTAAAAAAACCAGTTTTTGACACTTCCTTGGGAGAAGCCCCTCTTTTTTATAATGATGAGCTTGAGGAAAAGAGAAAACAAACACGGACGGCGCAAATTAACCTTAAACCAGATTTCACTTTTGAGACTTTTGCCGTGTCTACATCTAACCAACTTGCCTATGCTGCCGCAAAAGCAATTGTTCAGTCTCCCGGAAAAGCGTATAACCCTTTATTCCTTTATGGGGGCGTTGGGGTGGGGAAGACACACCTTATGCACGCGATCGCACATGATATTTTTGACCTTCACGATGCATTCAAAATTGTTTCCTGCACAGGAGAAGAGTTTACCAATGAAATCATTCAGGCAATTCAAACAAAAACAACAAAAACATTTAAAGACAAGTATCGAAGTTGTAATTTACTTCTGGTGGACGACATACAATTTATTGCCGGAAAAACAACCGTTCAGGAAGAATTTTTCCACACCTTTAATGCAATTCAAAGAAACGGAAATCAAATTATTTTAACGTCAGACAGACCCCCTCATGAAATCATGAAGCTCGAGCAGAGGATCCTCTCGCGGTTTGAGGCGGGAATGATAGTAGATATTCAACAACCGGACTTCGAATTACGAACTGCTATTCTTCTAATAAAAGCAAAAGGAAAGGAGATTTCACTCCCCCTTGAAGTCGCGAAACTTGTAGCGGCTAATATTGAAAGTACACGAAAACTTGAAGGAACACTTATGAGGCTTCTCGCCGAGTCTCAAATTCGCAATATCCCCATTACTCTTGAGTTGGCATCATCTCTTCTTGGAACAATTATGACTGCACCCTCTCTCGCCAAAAGGGCAACCCCACAGGAAATTATTAAAACAGTCAGCGATCACTATGGCGTCCCAGCAAAACAACTCAAAAGTGGTGTACGAAGTCGTCCCATAGCGGTCCCAAGACAAATTCTTATGTATCTTTTGAGAACAGAATTAAACCTACCATTTATGGAAATCGGAGCTCTTCTTGGGGGACGAGATCATACGACCATTATGCATGGGGTTGAAAAAATAACAAACCTTCTTTCCACGTCCGAGACTATGCGGGCTGACGTTTTGTTGATAAAACAGCGTTTTTCTTGATAACTTGTAATGTTATACACTTATCCACAAATTCTCTTAAGATATCCACATTTTTACCCACCTTCTTTCTGCAGTGTTTCCCACAATAAGAAAACCCGAAGAAAAATTCTTTTTATACAACTCCTGTTTCCTACTTTTTTATGAATTTATTCTCTTTTCCACTTATCCAGATCTTCTACTATTAATACTTCTATATATGATATAATCTTTCACGCTTACCCTTTTAAAACAAGCATGTGTATAAGAGTGTTATGGATGTAACGATCTTCCTCATTATTCTAGCTATCATCCTTCTCATTGGAGCATACCTTCTTGGTAGATCTCACGGAAAAACACAAATTCAACCATTGCCCACAGACTTCATTTCGATTTATAATGACATTAAGGAACTGCCCTCGAAAATCCTTGCTGTCATTCAGGGATCAATCAATCCTCAAAAAGGAAAAGTCGCTGAACTTTTGACATACGCTGAGCTACGGTATGATTATGACAGGATTATTCCTTTGGGACATCCGATTGATTTTATCGGAATAAAGAACGGGAAGAAAGTCGATTTTATTGAAGTCAAAAGCGGGGGATCTCAGTTGTCTTTCGAAGAAAAAGCGATTCAGGAGCTTATAAAAGAAGGAAAGGTAAACTTTCGATTGATACGAATTACCAACGAAGAAGTTGACATGATGAACACAAAGGAGGAAGAAACGCCATGAAGTTTACTTGCTTAAAAGAAAGTCTCGCAAAGTATCTTACAATTGTTTCTCGGAATGTTTCGACGAAGGCAACGCTTCCTGTCCTTTCAAATATTTACCTCCAGGCTAAAGACGGAAGAATCAAGATGGCGGCAACAAACCTTGATACAGGAGTGACCGTTTGGATTGGGGCGAAAGTAGAAAAAGAAGGGGAGTTGACAATCCCTGCAAAGCAATTCCAAGAATTTATAAATTCGTTACCAGCAGAGAAGATTGAGTTTAAAGCGGAGGATCAGAAATTATATATTACATGTGGACACTATTCTGCGGTCATACACGGGATTGTTGCTTCAGAGTTTCCTCCGATTCCAACATCAGAAGAAAAACCAACCATAAAAATAGCCGCAAAAGAATTTTTGAAAGCGGTGAATCAAGTTGCCTATGCTGCAGCAACAGACGAGGGAAGGCCGGTATTGACTGGCGTTTCATGTCTTTTCTCAGATGGGAAATTGTCCCTTGCGGCAACAGACGGATATAGACTTTCGGTGAAAGAGTTGGGGATAGGGAAGTTAGAAAAAACGCCATCATCTCTCATTCTTCCTGCAAAAAGCCTTTTGGAGGCAGCACACATTGTGCAGGACGTTGAGGGAAGTGCTGAGGAAATTGCCATTACTGTTACACCCAAATCA
>DATDVM010000021.1:0-4824 GCA_035290005.1 Patescibacteria group bacterium
ACCTGCCTGAAGAGAAACTTCTTTTACCGAATGATCAGCTGAAATGACAATGACAGGAGCCTTTTCTTGCGGTCTTAGTTTCCGAAGAAGATCTTTTCCTTCCATATCAGGAAGCCTATAATCTAGTAGTATAAGGTCTGCTGTCCTATCTCGAAAAAAACGGAAAAGCTCCTCCGCCATTGACATCCTTACCACCTGATACCCTTCTTCCTCAAGGAGAGAAGAAACAACAGTGGCAATAGTTTGATCATCCTCAACAAGGCCGATGATTTTTTTAACCTGCACGTCATACATAACCCAAGGATATAAAAGAAATGTAAAAAATCTGTAAGAATGAAATAAAAATGTAGTAATAACTATATACGAAGTTCTCTTACTTCTCCCTTTCTTCTCATTGACAAATAAATATGAAAATCCCAGAATTAGATGTTCATCTAAATATCTGTATAATAAATATATGGATCTTATTTTTAAAGTCCTAGCCGATAAGAGCCGCAGAAAAATTCTCGAAGTTCTAAAAGAGAAAGATATGACCGTGGGGGAAATTGCCAAACACTTTACATTTACAGGGGCTACTCTTTCTCATCATCTTGATATCTTAAAAAAAACACGCCTCGTCGTTTCGGAACGAAAAGGGCAGTATGTAAAATATTCGTTAAACACGTCTGTCTTTGAAGAAATGATTGCATTATTTTTGAACATATTCCAGAGAAAAGGAGAGAATCTGTGAAAAAAGTCACTTTCCTTATCCCGGTTTTAATGTTTGTCATCAGTATACTAGTATACCCATCATTACCCGATGTTATTCCCATGCATTGGAATATTCGGGGAGAAGTCGATAATTACATGCCGAAATCTTCAGCTATATGGTTCGTGCCCACAATGACCATGATTCTTTGGGTTCTCTTTCAATTTCTTCCTCTCCTTGATCCCAAAAAGGATAAGTATAAACTTTTCCAAAAAGAATGGGACATCATCCAAGCAACAATTATCGGGTTCATGGCATACCTTCATGGTGTGGTTTTTTATATTGCCCTCCATCCCTCAGTCGTTATTTTCCCCTGGATATTTATCGGCCTGGGAGCGCTTTTCGTACTTATGGGTAATTATCTCTCCAAAATCCGACAAAATTATTTCATTGGCATCAAGCTGCCGTGGACGTTAGCAGATGAGGACAACTGGAACAAGACTCACCGATTTGCAAGCTGGTGTTTTGTCATCGTCGGTATTATCACACTTGTTGAAGCGTATGTCATTTGGTATGCCCCTGTTGTCATTTTCGGAGGGATCATGTTGGCTTCATTACTTCCGACAATATATTCATTTCTTTTGTATAAAAACTCTGCGTATAAAATGAAGTATGTATATGCAATTCTCTTAGGGCTTATGTTTCTCGTCTTTACTATCCGATTCATAAGTGGAGAGGATGATTGGATCTGTCAAAACGGTGAATGGGTACAACACGGCCATCCTTCCGCTCCGCAGCCCGTCACTCGTTGTTGGTAGGGATGTAAGATTATCTGACTGTTGATTCTTTTTCCGGAAGAGTTCCTTCAAAGATGAGCTTGTTCTCCTCAAAACGTGCCGTTCTGGCATAGAAACCCGGGAACGTCATGAGCCGTTGGTTGATATATTCAATTATTTTCTCTCTTTTATTTTCCACCTTTGAGAGTTCTGTATTCATTTCGTCCAGTTGCGCCGCATAAACTTCCGTGACAAGCGACTTTGGAATATACGAAAGAAACATATCGACAGGAAGCGGCATTCTCCCAATCTGGAATGCCTGAGGATCGAAAACGCCAACTTTATTCTCTGCGAGAGATGCTTTCATCTTAACGTAAAATACAGGGTCACTCGGTAGAAACTTCATCGCAAAGTCAACCGCCTCTTTGGGAGCAGCAATCTTCGCTCCATACCCTGGTAACCTTTCTTTGATGAGTACTCCGGATATTTCTCCTGATCCATCCGCATGGAACTTCACTTGCACATCTTTATACGGCCAGTATCGCCATGGCCTATCATTCATCAAAGCTGTTATCTCTGCCGATGAAAATTCCGTTTTGACGTCGCGACTACCTGACGTCTGAAGGCTTTCTTCAGCCGGAGTCGTACTTGGTAAAACATCATATTCTATTTGACTTTTCGCTCGTGCTGAATTGAATTCCGCCTGAGAATAGGCGACTCCCAAATCCCGTGGTTTATTGGAACCAAAAAGAGAAGAAAGACCAGGAATAAATCCTAAGTAGCCCAGTAGAAGAACAGCAACAAAAAGAAAGAGGATGAGAAGAATACACAGAAACTTAAAGATTTTCTTCATGAGCTATTATGATATCACAAAATATCTCATTGTTGGGAAAGTGTCAAAAATTCTTCACCCAAGAACTCATCAACCAAGAGATATCCATTACCATGTCATTTCTACTAGAAAAACGCGTTATAATAAGCATGTGAAGAAAAAAGGCCTGCTTCTTCAGATAGCTCAACTTGGGTATCCAACCTTGCGAGCGAAATCTAAGCAAATCAAGGACGTGACAGATCCCCAAGTTCAACAACTTATCCACAACTTGATCTTAACCGTTTCAGACGTTGATGGAGTAGGCATTGCGGCTGTGCAAGTTTATCAACCTGTACGTCTTTTTATCGTTGCGTCACATCCAAACCCTCGATATCCAACTGCGCCGACGATGAAACCTACGGCCATCATAAATCCCGAGATACTCTCTTTTTCTGGGAAAAAGGTAAAGGACTGGGAAGGATGTTTAAGTGTTCCCGGAATACGGGGGTACGTCCCACGATACACCTCAATTACCGTTACGTATACAACACAAAAAGGAACGAAGGTAAAAAGAAGGTTCGCTGACTTTATCGCCCGCATCTTCCAGCACGAATATGATCATCTAAACGGAATAGTTTTCTTAGACAGGCTTGAAAGTACAAAAGATATCGTGACTGAGAAAGAGTATCAAAGGCTACTGAAACGTCCAAAGAAAGACTAAAAGAAAGGAGCTCGTTCTATGGACACAATATATGAAGATTCGGAAACAGGGTGTTGCCAGCGATTTGATCCGAAACCTTGGGAAGACCAGGAAATTACCTGGACAGACAAGTTGTTCTTGAAGGATAGGGTAAAAAGTTTCCTTCATATTCCTCTTAATTTTGGCCAGATGGTTGTAAAAAACGTCGAAAAGATCAAAAACGCAAACGCTCTGACGAAGCAGCCTCTGATGATGTGTGATGAAAATTCTCTCTGGGGTAGTGATGTGTATATTGCTATCGAAAAAAATGTGCCGGACTCACAGATGGTCAAAATCTCCGGGACCTTCCTCTCAAAAGTGTTCGAAGGTTCTTTCCAAAACATTGGGAAATGGTCGAAAGAAATGAAAACGTATGTGGAATCGAAAGGGAAAAAGGCTCAAAAGTACTACTTTTTTTATACAACCTGTCCCAAGTGTGCAAAGTACTATGGGAAAAACTTCGTTGTGATCTTGGCTCAAATATAGGTATGAAAAAATCCTTTTGTAGAAGCGTGCATGTATGAGGTAAAACCTCTCCTATAATCACTCCTTAATACAGTCAAAGACACCATAAACTCGATTTTTAGCTGATTACTCGTACCGAATAGCCTCAATAGGTGGCAGTTTCGCAGCGCGGCGCGCGGGAAAGACTCCAAAAAATATCCCAATAGCAGAAGAGACAACAAGGGAAATAAGAACCGCAAAAACACTAATCGCAGCCGGGAAGAAAAACCGAATTCCAAATACAATGAGGCTGGCAAAAAGTAATCCCAGCAGTCCACCGAAAAGGGAAAGAAGAACAGATTCTGTTAAAAATTGTTTTAAAATATCGTTTTCTGTTGCTCCCACGGCACGCCTGATTCCAACTTCTTTTGTCCTTTCTGTCACTGTTGCAAACATGATATTCATAATTCCGATTCCGCCCACAAGAAGCGATATCGAACCGATAGCTATCAGGATGGTGTTGAGAATGGAGAATATTTGGTTAATCGTATTGAGAAGCTCCGACTGTTCTGTTACGGCAAAGTCATCTTTATCGTATCTTTTTAAAAGAACGTTCTCCGCCTTCGTCTTTGCAAGTGAAACCATATCATCCGACTTTACTCCTAAATATATGGACCAAAACGTCTTGTCCGGATTCAGGTTACCATAGGTTGTTCTATAGGGAATAAAGAAAGCATTATCCGCTTCCTGGTCACCCTTTTTCTCTGCGACGCCGATTACTTTAAATCGCTGATCCTCAAAGCGGACCGTTTTTCCTACCGCGTTTTTGGGGGTATCAAATAAGTTTTCGGCTACAACATTCCCCAAGACTCCCACCTTTGAACTTGCCTGGATGTCGGATTTCTTGAACAACTCTCCCTCCTCAGCTTCTAGATTCATCAGTTTGAATCCATCGTCATTCATCCCCATGACGTATCCATACTTCTTTTCTCCGCCGCCCTCAATTGAGGTTCCTTTCATAAAAACCGGGACTACGTAATCAATTTCTGCAATGCGTTCTAAGGATCTGACGTCTTGTTCATCAAAACTCACTCCACCCACAGTTCCAGCTCCCCCGAAGCTTCCGCCTCCCTCACCGGTAAACCCGCTTCCCGGAAGGATCAAGATAAGATTGGCCCCCATACTCTCGAATTGTCCTTCGATGTAGTTTTTCAATCCCAGTCCCAAAGCAATAAGAAGAACAACCGATAAAACCCCAATCATGATTCCCAAAGAGGTCAAAGCAGTCCTTACTTTGTTCCTCTTGAAGTCTTCAAGTGCGGTTTTGAAAAGATGAATGTATCCGTTTTGTATCTTCACGTTCAAC
>DATDVM010000022.1:0-2596 GCA_035290005.1 Patescibacteria group bacterium
TATCGGCATGGTGGAAGTTCCTGACGAACGGTTGGGAGTGCTCGCAAAACTCGTTGAGCCCAAAAAGATCGTTCCCGCTGTCGTTCGGTTTGTTGATATTGCCGGACTTGTGAAAGGAGCATCCCAAGGAGAAGGACTCGGCAACCAGTTTTTATCTCATATTCGGGAAGTCAATGCTATTGCTCATGTCGTGCGGTTTTTTGAAGATCCGAATGTGTCACATGTCAGCGGACGGGTCGATGCCGCACTAGACATTGCAATTATTAAGACAGAGCTCATCTTAGCCGATTTGCAGACGCTCGATAAACAGGTACAACCTAAAGGCAAAGTGTCGCATCAGGATGAAGTCCGGTGGCGTTCGACTGAGAAACTCAAAGAATCCCTAAACAACGGGCATACGGCGCGCTATACGCTGTTAGAACCCGAGGAAAGGATCGCGATTGAAGATTTGCATCTTCTGACGAACAAACCGACGATTTATGTTTTTAATATTTCGACGAACCAATTGACCTCTGGTGCATTTGACGCTGAGTCAATTCGGACAGATTTGCGGTTAAAATCGCGCGCGGTGTCGCTTTGTGGTCAACTCGAGGCAGAAGTTGCTGAAAAACCGAAAGAAGAGCAAAAGGAACTTTTTTCCCATCACGGATTACGAGAGTCGGGTCTTGAAACGCTTATCCATGTTGCATATGAAACATTAGGTCTTGTTTCATTTTTCACCGTTGGTCCTGACGAAGTTCGGGCGTGGACGATTCAACGAGGGACGATTGCGAAAGAGGCAGCGGGAGCAATACACACGGATTTTGTCAAAGGGTTTATTAAAGCAGAGGTGTGTGATTACGAAGCGTTTCTGAAAGCTGGCTCCTGGAAAAAAGCAAAAGAACTCGGGCTCCTTCGGTTTGAAGGGAAAGAGTACCAAGTTCGGGATGGAGACATTATTGAATTTTGCGTCCATACGTAATGTAGAGAAACTGGAGTTTCTTGCGTCAGAAAGCCCGTTATGATATGATAGCCAAACTTTCGAGAAAGGATTGATATTTATGTACGAAATGATGGTGATTTTAGATCCGCAGCTCCTCTCGACAGACGAGAAGAAGAAGATCGATAAGATCAAAGAGTTTATCGGCAAAAAAGGAAAAGTGAGCGGAGTCAATGCGTTGGGCAAAAAGAGATTTGCGTATAATATCGGAAAATTGGAAGAGGGGACGTATGTCCTTTTTCAATTTGAGGCAGAGGGTAAGGTGGTTCCACAGATTGAGCGCCAAATGAAACTTGAGGAGGGTGTTGTTCGCTATTTGATTCTCTCCCAGTAGGTCGATTGTGGATATGAGTACTCCTTTTGTTGTACATGATCCCTTCCACTTGTATTTCCCAAAAACAGAGGCATACAAGGGTGTTGCAGAAAACACAAGGAGGTGTCGCGTAGCGTAAGACCCGGTCAGTTTGCTTTTTTAGAATTTGAACGAGATGAGGAGGAACACACATGTCAGCTCGATCACTGAATAAAGTATTATTAATAGGAAACCTAACACGGGATCCGGAACTTCGGTACACCCCGCAAGGGACAGCCGTTTGTTCGTTCGGTCTCGCCACAAACAGGTCATGGGTTCCGTCTGAAGGCGGAGAAAAAAGAGAAGAGACGGAATTTCACAGAATTGTTGCATGGAACAAACTGGCAGAACTCTGCAATCAACTGTTAAGTAAAGGAAGAAAAGTCTACGTGGAAGGAAGGTTGCAAACTCGGACGTGGGAAGGCCAAGACGGACAACAGCGTCAGGCAACAGAAGTCGTCATTGAAAATATGATTGTCCTTGACAGCCGTGGAAGGCCTGAAGGTGAGCAACAGACTGCGGAACCAGAAGAAAAGCCGCGATCGAAAAAAACCTCTCCAAAGGAAAAGGAACAGACCAATGGAGAACCAACTTCTGAAAAAGCATCGGAAGCGAAGGAAGATGAAGATATCAACCTTGACGACATTCCATTTTAGTGATAGAAAGGTGAGTCTATGATACAAAGACGATCAGGAAGAAGGGGTGGAAGAAGAACAGAACGGCTGACGCTCGTCGGTCGATCTGGTTGTGGGTATTGCCAGGAGAAAAGAGACTTTGATTATAAAGATGCTCTGACCCTGAAACGGTATACAACTGAGCGAGGAAAAATATTACCCAGGAGAAAGACTCGGTTGTGTGCGAAACACCAGCGTCATCTGAGTAACGCAATTAAGCGGGCACGAACTATGGCGCTTCTTCCCTTTGTGACGAAGGTAAGGTAAAATAAGACTCATGGAAAATGTTGGTCGTTGGCTGCCTGGATCTGTTGATCCGACCACATTAGCGGACAGTCTCGGTAACAAACAACTGTATCCCCAAACTGTTCCCGTTACAAAACAAGATCTCTATTTAGAGCTCGCTCTACTTATTGAAGATTTGCGAAAACACCCCGAAGATGTCCTCAAAGACGGTAAAATCATAGTTTCAGAAAAACTCTTTACGATTTCTCCCAGTAGAGGTGAGCTTGTGCTCGTTGTGCTGAATGCTGTTGAACCTGAGGGAATAAAGGAAATTGAACGGCTTGGAACAGTTATCGTTCCTAAAGG
>DATDVM010000023.1:0-2394 GCA_035290005.1 Patescibacteria group bacterium
ATCATGGTGGGCCGTGTCGAACTCTGTGCAAGATGAAATGATTCAAGGAGCTTCTCCATATCATGTCCGTCAACTTTTAACACATCCCAACCAAACGCTGAGATACGTTTCTCGTAGGTATCAATGTCGTAGCCTAACATCGTCTCATCACTCTGTCCAAGTCTGTTGATATCGACAATTCCTGTCAGATTATCTAAACGGTGATGCGATGAAAACGACATGGCTTCCCAGACCGACCCTTCGGCCATTTCTCCATCTCCGAGAAGGACGTAAACCCTGTAAGGGAGTTTTGCAATCTTTTTTGCATGCAGAGCCATTCCCACCCCGACCGAAAGCCCCTGACCGAGCGATCCTGTTGCAACATCAACCCACGGTGCTTCAGGGGTTGGATGTCCAGCGAGGTTACTACCGATTTTCCGCAACGTCATAGATTTCTTTTCATCGATTGCACCTGCAGCTGTCCAAAGGGAATAGAGGAGGGGAGTAGCATGACCTTTTGAGAGGATAAACCTGTCATTATTCGGGTGGTCCGGTCGAGAAAAATCATACCGAAGTATTCCGAAAAAAAGTGCCACACCGATTTCTACAGCGGAAAGAGACGACGTGAGATGTCCTGACCGAGCTTCTGTCGTTGACAATACACATAACCGGCGGACGTATGAGGCAATATCTTGAAGTGTAGAGAGAGACTGATCCATACACAAAAGCATAACAAACTAAGCCTCAAAAAGCAATGAAAAAGACCCTGAAACATGTTATGATAAGGTCTATGGTACACGTCATTCTCGGAGCTGACCATCGGGGATATCATCTGAAAGAACAGATCAAAACCTATCTCACGCAAAAAGGATTTTCCTATACGGATTTCGGAGCGAAAACGCTCGATCCGAATGATGACTATGTTGATATTGCATCAGCGGTCAGTCGCGAAGTACAGACCGGAAAAGGTGTAGGAATACTCCTCTGTGGCTCTGGTGTTGGTGTAGACATCACCGCAAATAAATTCCCAGGTATTCGCTGTGGTCTCGTGTTTGATATCGCGCGGGCAAAACAATCCCGTGAGCACGAAGATATCAATATTCTTGCATTGGCAGCAGACGTACTTTCAACAGAGGATGCAAAAGCAATCGTGGATACGTTTTTGATAACGCCTTTCTCACAAGAAGAAAGGCATACTCGCCGCTTGCAAAAACTTCACGTTTTAGAAAAATGAACGTCCAGATCATACCATCCATTTTAACAACGACCGAAGTCGAGTACGAGGTCAAATTGAAAGCGTTAGAGCGTTTTTCCGACGTCATTCAGGTTGATCTTGTTGATGGAATATGGATTCGACACAAAACTGTTGACCCAGAAGTCATCGCCAAATATCCCACTCACACACAATTGGAAGTACATCTTATGGTCAAAGACGTGAAGCTGTATGTCCAAAAGATTCTTCCTCTTCCTGTTTCTCGGATAATTCTACCTTTTGAAACAACGACAGATGCGAAAGAGCTTATCAACACTATTCATACGCAGAAAAAAAAGGTCGGGCTTGCGCTCAATCCTGAAACAGAGCTTTCAAATGCAAAAGACCTGATTCCTTTGTGTGACACGCTTCTTTTGATGACGGTTCATCCGGGCTATCAGGGACAATCCTTTCTTCCCGAAACTCTTGTCAAAGTAGGTATAGCACGAAAAATTTACTCTCAGAAGCAGATTGCCGTAGACGGAGGGATAAAACCCGGAATTGCGGCAAAAACAGTCGCTGCTGGTGCAAATGTGCTTATTGTCGGTTCATATCTCTTCTCAGGAAATGTCGAGGAAAATCTTCAAAAACTCCGTAACGAAGTAGGGGAGACCTTATAAGGTTTTTGCATTTCCCGACTGCTGTATAGCTATCCGTATTGCCCCAACAACAGGTTTCTTTCGTAATAGTTGAACGTCTGCTTTTGGAGCAAAGTCGCCAGCCTTTTTTTTAATGTCGTGAAGAAGGGTTGGTCCCATACGAAACATTCCGCCCATACAAATAAGAGGAAATTCTTTTGTCGCCATCCCAAGTTTCCTGACAACCGTCCGAACAGAAAGAGTCAACTCCTCCGTTGAGAAAAAAAGAATATGGCGGGCAATGTTATCTCCCTCTTTCGCTGCCTGCGTGACAAGTGGTGCAAGAGACGCTATCTTTTCTTTGGAGAATCCTCCTTCATAGGTCCAATCATGAAGTGCAAGCTCATCGGAAAGGTGAAGGAACGACAGTACGCGGGATGTAAGACTTGTCTCCGGACCCCTTCCGTCATAGGCGCGCATGACGCTGCGAAGAAGGCTTTTTCCTAAATAGAATGCACCGCCCTCATCAGAGATCATCCAGTCCCATCCGCTCGCTTTCGCTTCCTGCCTTTTTTCATTTCTCCC
>DATDVM010000024.1:0-2391 GCA_035290005.1 Patescibacteria group bacterium
GTATAGGTACCTGTTTCCATTACTTTTATTCCACCTGACAGTTCCCTCGTGATCAGTGGTGGGAAAAGAAGAAATCCATCTTTACTCACAACCTCTATTTCGTTTTTCTTCGAAAATCTCGCGCTTGACTCCTGTAACCCCAATGTGGTTGGTAATATGTACAACCTTTGAAAGTCTCGGCCTGTCCCGTAGCGAAAAGCTTCGACTGCGTGGGTTCGGAAAATGTAACTTCCTTTATAATTGTCAGGGAGATTGAGAAAATAAACTGTCGCGCTTTCTGGAATATCTTCTGAGTATTTTTTAAACTCAACTGTCGTCCTTCTGGCGATCTCTGATGCTGTTTTCCAATCATACACCTTTCCAATAAGGTAGTACCCCGATAAAATCCATATTCCAAGAACTCCAATCATCAACACAATCCTGATACCCTTCGAATATGCGTGTTTCATCCTCCAGAGAAGGTCTACAAAATTCGCAAGAAAGATACTCGCCATTGTTGAAGGTAGGTAAAGATACCTTATCTCGGTAAAAAGGAATGCTGTGGGTAAGTATAAAAGGCCAATCACGACAGCGAACAACGGAAGCAATGAAAAACTTCTCCAGAGATCTTTTTTTACATGCTTCTTCAAGGAAAAAAAGAAAACAAAAGACGAGAAAAGAAAAACCATATACAAAATAGTCGGTCGAGGAACTGTTAACATAAGATGACTTGCAGCGCTCAATGGGTTCACTTCTCCAACATATCGAATGCGGAGAAAGAAATACACTAAGAGAATAGCGTAATACCCTTTCGTGAGTTGAAATGCGTTCTTGCTCCTCAAAAAAACAGTTCCCTTCCCAATCCACCATGTGTAGAAAGAAAACACCAAGGGAAATGTGATCGCCATCTCCTTGCTACTTAAGGCTAAGAAAAGAAAAAGACAGGAACACGCAATTTGCCATCTCTGTCTATTTTCGAACCACCTAAGAAAAAGGTAAAAACTCGTAAGTCCGAAAAACGCGGCGAGGAGATCGTGTCTTCCGTCTATCCAAGCGACAGCCTCTGCATGGAAAGGAAAGACCAAAAAAAACAAGCCGCTTAAAAAAGACGTAGTCCTGTTTCCAAGAAGAACTTTCCCGATAGCCACAACTAAAAGAAACGAGCCAAAGTGTAAAAGAAAACTTGTAAGATGGAAACCGACTGGATTCATCCAGGTTGTATTCACATTCAGCCAATAGGATAATCCGACTAATGGATGATAAAAACCCGCAAGTTTTTCTGATGGTGGGTATAGAAAGTAACGTAAAACTTCAATAAAACTTCTGCCCCTTACATACTGCCACCAGGCATAATCCTCTCCTATGAAGTAACTCTGAATTATCGACCCGTAAATGACTAAGATAATACATGCCCCAAAGAAAAAAAACAGAAAGGTATCTCTCCATTTAAACTTATTTTTCATTGTTTCTCCCCGATGACAAATAAACTTGAGCCAAAATACGTAAACGGAGATGTGCCCATTTTCCCAAGAGTATAAGCGAATTTTCTCCCACACGCTTCAATCCTTTGATATACATTCAGTTTTCTTGAGGACTTGGGGAAAAGTACTTCCATAGGAACATCGGGTATCGATGTATACTCTACCACTTGTACGTTATTAGCCTGTAAAAAGGCAATCAAGGTTTGAATATAAGGCTCGACCATAGTATCCCAATCGGGCTCCCAGTCCTGAATCCTCATGGAGCGCGGTTCCACCCTTAACCAACGTAGACTGCCTGGTTTTACAACTAGATAATAAAAACTTTTCATCACTTGCCCCAGAGCTCTTACAAGAAGTTTCCTCCCTTCGTGAGGACTCGAAGGGGAGGGATAAAGCGGCGACCCGTAGTTCGGTGAGATAAAACATAAGATTCCGCCTTTCCGGGTTACCCGAATCATCTCAAGTATTGTTTTCTCTGGATTACCAAGATGTTCAAGGACGTCATGTGCGTACACGAGATCAAATGCCGCATCGGGAAATTCGATTACTCCAATATCTCCCCTTTGAAAATGAATGTTCTTTTTTCCCTTCAGCCTGTTTTTACCAAGAGCTATTGCTTTCTTTGAAATATCAACTCCCCAGAACTCCGCGTCTTTTCTCCAAAATGTCTCAAGAAGCGTCCCGTCTCCGCATCCACAATCTAATACGTGGGAGGCAGTACGGACATAGCTACGTAATGCTCGTAATTCGGAATTTGAATAGAGATGGGAAAGAATATGTTCTCTTGCTGCATCATAATATCCTTTCGTTTCCCATACAGATTCTTCCTGTTTAGTGTTCATTTCTCCGATTACCCCTTTTTGTGTTCTCTTCATGCGACACGTTGTCGTACACGGCGCTAATCCTCCGCGCAACGACATATCGGTCAAAC
>DATDVM010000025.1:0-10373 GCA_035290005.1 Patescibacteria group bacterium
GCACGAGATGTGGCGGGCGATCTCGCTCCGCTCGTTTTTGGGAGCGAGAAATCAGCCGCTGCCGCGGCGATGCTTCTCAGTGTTTCTCAAGAAACCGTTCCAACAGATGAAGAAGCAATAGAATTTATTGACCCAGACCAAAAACAACCTGAAGAGGAAAAAGAAGAATTTCGGCAGGAAGAGACTTCTGTTGCAGATGTGGGAGACACGCGGGAAGGTATAGCACAAGATGGCATAAATCCTCCTGTCAAAGAAAAACTGCAGGGAATATTTATGAAAGTAAAAAACCGTTTGCTATCGTATGTGTCTCGTGTTTCCCTTCCTTCTTTACCAATTCCTGGTCGATCATCGACGCTTTATATTCATCGACCGCAAGACACAGTATCAAACAAATCAAAACGGTTTCTGTGGATTGCGGTGGTATTTTTCCTTATTCTCGGAATCAGTGTCTTCTGGGGAATCTTGAGAAAACAAACAGACGAAAAAAGGGCGGAATTTACTTCTTTATATGAATCAGCGCAAACGAAATACGAAGAAGGGGCAGGCCTTCTTGATATTAACGTAAAAACAGCACGGGCATCATTACTTCAGGCAAAAGAAAAACTTTTTGAAGCGGAAAAACTGCAAGTAGAAAAGAAAAAAGTGGAAGAATTGAAAAACATGATCGAAGAAAAACTTGTGATTGCCCGTCGTGAATACGCGCCGACACTTGAAACATTTCTTCCCCTTTCTCTTGTTAAAGATCAGGCAAAAGGGACATCCCTGGCGCTTTTTGAAAAGAAACTCGTTATTCTTGATGCGACAAATGCCCTTTTATATCAGGTCGACGTGGAGACCAAACAGGCTGATATTGTCGGCGGAGGGAAAGACGTTCTTTCGGATGCTGTTGCGGTTGCCTTCCATGGAAACAGGGCATATGTCTTATCAAGAACCAGTGGCATTATTCGGTTTGAAACCAGTTCTGGAGAAAGGCTTGTGTTTGAAAAAGAAACTGTCTGGGAAGACCTTGTTGACGTATACGCATATGCAGGAAATTTATATGTGCTCGATCGAAACGGATCAAAGGTCTGGGTGTATAAATCTTCTTCGGAGACAAAGACTGGATTTTCAGGGATCCAAAGTTGGTTTAGCCAGGGAGAGAGTTATGACCTTTCGGGAAGCATCCGTTTGTCTATTGACGGGGCTATCTGGGTTCTCTTTGAAGACGGGACGATAGAACGCTTTCTGTCAGGAACAAAACAAGCTTATCAGCTTTCGAATCTTGAGGAAAATCCCCTTATGAGTGCATCCGATCTTTTTGTGAATGAAGAAACGACGTTTGTCTATGTGTTGGATAAAAATCAGGGGAGAATCGTTGTCTATGTTAAAAATACCGGTGAGTACCATTCGCAATATAAAGCGGAGGCATTGAAAAACGTTAAAGACTTTATTGTCTTGGAACAAGGAAAGAAAGTGATTGTATTGACAGAGACCTCGCTCGAGACCTTCGACCTTCTTTTACCTTGATGCGTCCTCACGTATAATAAGACTATGAAGAAACGCCTAAAAATTGTGAATCGTCGTGTGTATCACGAGTATATCTTAGGTGAGCGGTTTGAGGTGGGTATTGTGTTGACAGGGGCAGAGGTAAAATCGATCAGGGAAGGACGAATCCAGCTCGCCAATAGTTTCATTCATATTAAAGATGGGGAGGCCTGGCTGACAAATGCGCAGATTCCTCCGTATAAATATGCCGACAGCCGGGAATACGATCCGTTCCGTTCACGGAGGCTCTTGATGCATAAAAAACAGCTTCGGATTCTGGGGGCTCATCTGGGGAAAAAAGGAGGGGTGAAGGGGGCCTCTCCGGGTTTGACGATTGTGCCTGTTTCGTGCTATACTACGCATCATCGGATCAAGCTCGAGATTGCACTCGCGCAAGGAAAAAAGACCTATCAGAAAAAGGAAGCAATAAAAAGAAAAGATCTTGAGCGTGAATTGCAGCGAGAGCTCCGAGGAAAAGATACGACACGGGGATGACAAGGATTCGACGTGTACGGTACGTTAAAAACTGCAAGCCGTCAATGGTTGTAAGACGTTAACTCAACCAAAAACCTTACCTGGCACAACTCAGGTTTTTAAACCAGCAGATTATGCTGGTCCGGCTCGCGCGTACGCGTTTGCGTAACGTGTGATCGGTGTTCGTATCCATTTCTCCCGTTGAATAGATACGGGCATAAACAAAGGCGGGATACAAGGAAAAAGGTGGTAGCAATTTTCCCCATGCACGTTGTGTTACCTGCGTTATCGTATATCTTCTTCATCGGTTCATACGGTAACAAAGACAAAAAAGGTGAAGTACGCTTGTAGACGTTTTTATCGACTCTATACGGACGCGGGTTCAATTCCCGCCATCTCCACAAAACTACCTATAATGTAACCGTATGGACGGGCTTCTCGCCCTTTTATTTCCACCGTATTGTGTTGGTTGTGGGAAATTTATTTCTCCTGCAGTCTTCTAGATATTTCTGCGACAGATACGAAAAAAAATAACTTGGGCGAGTCCGCAGCGTTCTCTGCGAAAGAAGATTTGGATCCTAAGCACAACGCGTTTATGCATTCACGTTCGTGCGTTCATTGTCTCAGCGAGGCTGATTTGGTATACTTGTGCAAGCACAAACGTGGAGGGGTGGCTGAGTGGTTGAAGGCGACGGTCTTGAAAACCGTTATAGTCGCAAGGCTATCGTGGGTTCGAATCCCACCTCCTCCGCATGATAAGGGGGAGTTCATTAACAAAGAAAAAGACGGTATAATGATATCGTGGCACAAAAATAGAGGAGGAGAGGTCGCATAGCTGGTCCATTGCACGGGTTTGCTAAACCCGCGAGCCGCAAGGCTCACGAGGGTTCGAATCCCTCCCTCTCCGCCAAAGAAAAGGGGGTGAACCATGATCGAAACAAGAGAAAAAGATTCGGCGACACAGGAACTGTTGCGCTGGATGAGTCCTTCACGTCCGTATCGAAGATGGAGTAAGGATGACATTGTGACTATCGCGACGGTTACATTTCTCGTATTACTTCTTTTTGTGTTTTTGAAGTGGTTTCTGGAAGCCGCTGTCGTGATTGCGCTCTTCTTTGTGGCATACATGTTGTACACAGTCCCCCCCGAAGAGGTGGAACATAAAGTGACACCACAGGGGTTGACAACAGCGGGGCACTCCTACGTCTGGGAAGAGTTGAAGGCGTTTTGGGTTGCCGAGCAACACGGTGTCAATGTGCTCCACCTTGAGACGAGACTTCGATATCCTGCAGAGGTGGCGATTGTCTTAAAAGATATTTCGAGAGATCAAGTTGTTGAAAAACTTGCTCCATATCTGTCCTATCGTGAAGCACCTGAAATGACCTGGCTTGATAAAATGTCTCAATCCTTGGGGCGATTGACTTTTCCAGAACGTCGAAAATAGAGAAATAAAGATAAGCGCCTGTAGCTCAGTGGATTAGAGCATCAGCTTGCGGAGCTGGGGGTCAGAGGTTCGAATCCTCTCAGGCGCGCTTGTGTTGTGTTCTTATATTACGTCTGGGTGAGTAGCTTCCACTGTTCTTTCAAGAATTTCTTTTGATACGGAATACACTGCGTCGGGATTTTCTTAAAGAACGAGATTCCTTCACTCTGTTCGCTGTCTCGTAAGGTTCCCGATGCTATGGTAGCAAGGTACGCATTACTCACCACATGTCCTCCCTCGTTATTTAAGTACTCGATGATTCCCAGATGACGGACGACATGAACACGAATACCCAATTCTTCTTTTGCAACTCGATTGATCGCATGTTGAATTGGTTCCCGAAAAAGTATTGTGCCTCCGGGTATATGCCATTTTCCTTGATAAGGGGGCATAGCCCTCTTCGTAAGGATAATTCCTTGAGGTGTAGTGACGATCACATCGACTGCTGCGCGGGGAACTTTTCCATAGATTGACAGAAACTCTGAATAAGGGATTTTGCTATATCGCATGTCTCACGATGGTAGTAAATTCATTTGCGAAATGCAAGAAAATGGTCATTTCCAGTATAATATGAAGGACTACGGAAGGGTGCAGGAGCGGTTCAACTGGCTGGTCTCGAAAACCATGCGGGAGTTTCTCCCACGGGAGTTCGAATCTCCCCCCTTCCGCTGTTTTTATGTATATCTAAAAAACGACAGGTGAGATAGTCATGTCTCAGGTTTTAAAGAAGTACCAAACCATAGCTCTTTTTGACACGCCGACGGTTCGTTCCATCGTACATGAGATTGGGGTTGGAAGACTCCTTCATTGGTACCCTCTTCTCGGAGGCTGGAGAAACGTCACGTTGTACATTAAAACAACGGAAGGTGAATATGTTCTTCGCGTCTATCGGTTTCGTCCAAAAGCAGAGCAGGATATTTTATTGGAATTACGCCTTGTAAAACATTTGGTAGCCAAAGGAGTTCCTGTCGCAGTTCATGTTCCTCCGAAAGGAGGAGATGGGTTCTTACACAGAACAGTCGGTGGACGAACATTTGATATGGTTATGTTTACCTATGTCTTTGGAGAACGGATTGAGCAAGTCAATAAAGAACAACTATATGAGCTTGGGAAACTTCTCGGAAAGATTCATCATGCACTTTCCGATTTTCGGCCGGAACACATTAAGCGAAAGTGGTACTTCGGACGCGAAATGCTTCGTCTTCGTCGTAAAATAATTCGACGGCTCAGGAAACATCCGGCTGTTCTTCAGGGAAAAAAGGAAACACTCCAGTTTAAGAAACAGTTTGAGAGCGATCTTCGAAAATTTCGTCTCTTGTCCAAGAAATTCCAGGGAGTTCTCCGGCCTCGACGGATCATACACGGAGACTTTCATTCGGATAACGTCAGGTTTCAGGGGAAGGAGATTTCAGGCGTTTTTGACTTTGATAACAGTATGCATGCTCCTTTAATCCTGGATCTTGCTGTTCTTGCACGAAACACCCTGATGTTTTCACTTCAGCGGTCTGTGACCATTCTTTCTCCCCAAGAACAAATTGAAACGATTCTTGACGGATACCTGTCGTCCCATCAGATTAACAAAAAAGCACTTCCCCTTCTTATTCCTCTCATTCAGTTTGGGTTATATATGGAGATGACATGGACGATACAAAGCGGATACGCGAAAGAGAAAGAGGGAATGCACAAATACTATTTCGACACGTTACGGTACGGACGTGACCTCTTGTCGTCACTGACGATACCCGAAAGATTTTTGTAAGTGGAATCTGCAAGCTGGAGTTTTGACTCTGAGCGATTTATAATAAACAGAAAAGTATATGACGATTCTGTATCTGATTCGACATGCAGTTACGGGTATTTATGAGTTGGAACAAAAACCGGCTGATCCTCTCAATGGCAACGGACATCATGAGGCAGCACAGCTTGCACATAGGTTAAAAAGTTACCCGATTGATTTTATCTACTCAAGTACAATGGAGCGGGCAAGAGAAACAGCAGTATTGATTGCAAAATCTCATCAGGGTAAAGAGGTGAAGGAAACTGCCCTTTTTGACGAAATAGAGATTTTTAACAAAGAAGGAAAAGTCGAGCGGTTTATGGATTTTGCGCCGCATTTGGAAGAGATCAAAAATTTGTGCGAAAAAGCGCAGGGAAAAAATATCGCAATTGTGACGCATGGGAATTTCATCCGGGGTATTTTGACCGAAATTCTCGAGGCGAGGGAGCGTGTTATTCCGCGATTGAAAATACGAACAGCATCGATTACGACAGTTGCGTACGAGAACCGTCAATTCCAGATTTTGGGAATGAATGACATCTGTCATTTACAATAACACGATGTGCCCGTAGTTCAGAGGATAGAACGTTGGGTTCCGGACCCAAAGGTCGGGGGTTCGATTCCCTCCGGGCACGCATGACAAGAATCAACCACTCTGCTGGTGGTATCGTGTTTAAAAAAGAGCACGACACGCTCCTCTTTCTCCTCGTCCGCCCCAAAGGAAAGACTTATTGGTTGTTTCCAAAAGGATTAACGGAAGAAGGGGAAGACGAAGAACAAACCGCCCTTCGCGAAGTGAGGGAAGAAACCGGTGTGAAGGCGAGGATTGTCGAAAAACTCGGCACGATTTCCTATTTCTATACCTTTGAGGGAGAAAAAATATTTAAGACAGTGACACATTTTTTAATGAAATTTGAAGAAGAAGACGAGATATTCGATGAAAATGAAGAAATAGACGAGAAAAAGTGGGTACCAATACGAGAGATGTCCACATTCCTGAAATTTCGTGGTGAGATAGAATTGTTCGAAAAAGCGAAGAAAGCACTGAAAGTAGAATGATACAAAAACTCCTTCGATATGTTCATCCGAATCAAGTATCAGCAGGCGGAATTGTGTACCGCACTTCCCCGAGTCTTCAAATTCTTCTCATCAAGAATCGGTGGAGAACCTATTGGGGGTTTCCAAAAGGTCATCTCGAGAAAGGGGAAACACCAATTCAAGCAGCTCAACGCGAGGTGAAGGAAGAAACAGGAGTGACAACTCGGATTGTCCAGGATTTAGGAGAAGATACGTATACCTACAAAGAGCTCTTTCTTTTTCCGATTAAAAAGACAGTGTATTACTTTGTTATGGAATGTGTGTCGCAAGAAAAAGTCTCTCCGTTTGAGGTGGAGGAAGCCCGCTGGTTGGAACCGCAGGCAGCCCTTGGTTTGCTCACATTTGAAAACAGTAAAAAACTCCTTCAAGATGCTTTGGAAACTTTCGCCCATCAGGTATAATACGCATGTAGAAGTGAGGAAGGGTCGCATAGTGGCCGAGTGCGTTCGCTTGGAGAGCGAATGTGGTCGCAAGATCACCGTGGGTTCGAATCCCACCCCTTCCGCCAGTCAAGTCTTCGATTGTTGTACGGAATAAATCCTTTGTGAACAAAATCCACATAGCTATTATGCGTAAGTCGTGGGGACTTACGAAAAAAATTTTCAGCGGAGAAAAAACGATTGAGTCGCGTTGGTATATGAACCGTTCCCTCCCTTGGGGACATATTTCTTCCGGGGACACAGTATATTTCAAAGATTCAGGTAAATCGGTGACGGTTAGCGCGATAGTAGACAAAGTCCTTCAATTTGAGAATCTCAGACAGAAGGAAGTGAGGGAACTTCTCTCCTTGTACGCCAATGGATTAGGACTATCTAGAAAAGACGTAGATTCCTATTATGAACTGTTCAAAAACAAAAAATACTGTATCCTTGTTTTTCTAAAAACCCCGAAGGAAGTAAAACCGTTTAACGTTGACAAGTCTGGTTTCGGTGCCATGTCCGCATGGTTAACAATAGATCACTTAGACGATGTGGCGGTCGGGAAATAACAGTTAATCTATTTATTATTTTGCCGTTTTATCTTTCACAAGCGTCGCGATACCCTCAACAGCCCTCAGGACTTCGATCGGGGTCATGAAGACGACGGTATTAGATTCATCTGATGACAAATCGTTGATTGTTGCCAAAGTGCGAAGGTGGAGTGCACCCGGCGCTTGAGCCATTGTTGTTGCTGCTTTCGCCAAGTTGGTTGACGCAATGACTTCTCCCTCAGATGCGGTAATGACCGCCCGTTTCTCCCGCTCGGCTTCAGCCTGTTTTGCCATGGTTCGTTTCATATCTTCCGGAAGAATAATATCCTTGAGTTCAACAGAAAGGATTTGAATCCCCCAGGAATTGGAGTTTCCTTCAATAATTTGTTTAATCCGTCCTGCGATTTCGTCCCTGCTCGCAAGAAGCTGGTCAAGTTCTACCTCGCCAACGACATTCCTCATCGTCGTTTGGGCGAGCTGGTTCACTGCCCAATAAAAACTCTCGACCTCTAAAATCGCCTTTGCAGCATCGGCGATACGATAATACAAAACCGCAGAAATACGTGTTGAAATGTTATCTTTGGTAATCGCTTCCTGGTCAGGAACATCAACCGCCTTTGTGCGGATGTCGACTCGTTCAAAAGACTGAAAAATCGGCCAGACAATTTTCCATCCCGGTTCGAGAATACCGGTATATTTCCCCATGGTGAAAAGAACGCCACGTTCATATTGATTAATTTGTTTGATAAGAAGGGCAAGGATGAGAATAAGCGGCAAGATCAGGAAGAATCCGAGACCACTAAAGAGCGCTAATACGATGTCCATACAAAATCCTCCTTTTAGAGCATTGTAACAGGAAGATATTGCGTCTACAACTTGGACGCCGTGGTACAATGTGGCAGATGGACCAGCTTGAAGAGATTAAGTCAAAGATAGATATCGTTCCCCTTATTTCCGAGCATGTACAGCTGAAAAAGACAGGAAGAAACCTTAAGGCACTTTGTCCGTTTCATTCTGAAAAGACTCCCTCGTTTATTGTTTCTCCTGAACGGCAGATGTTTCATTGCTTTGGCTGTGGTGTCGGAGGAGACGTTTTCGGATTCGTGATGCAGATAGAACACGTCGAGTTCGGCGAGGCGCTACGAATGCTGGCGAAGCGAGCCGGAGTGACACTTCGGAGGCGGGACGGATTTCAGGAGTCACGGCAGAACGAAGTGTTGTATGAAATGAACCATCTTGCAAGTGAATTTTTCCACTATGTTTTGATGAAAACAAGTGTCGGCACGAAAGCCAGAGAATACGTAAAGAAACGACATCTTTCCGAAGAATCAGCGAAACAATTCGGAATTGGGTATGCGCCGAACTCATGGGATACACTGCAGCGATTTTTACGGAAAAAGGGGTATAAGCCAGAGGACATGGAAAAGGCGGGATTGGTTGTTAAAAGAGAGCGAAAGCCTGGGTACTATGACCGATTTCGTGGACGGGTCATTTTTACGCTTCGGGACCATCGGGGAAACGTGATCGGGTTTGCCGGACGGATTCTTTCGACAGGAGAACCAAAATATATAAATTCCCCGGAAACCCCGATTTACAAAAAGAGTGATGTACTCTATGGGCTTGATGTAACGAAAGAGCATGTCAAAAAAGAAGACAGAGTTGTTGTGGTGGAGGGTGAAATCGATCTTATTTCCTCGTATCAGGCAGGAGTACAAAATATCGTTGCCATCAAGGGAAGCGCATTAACACCGGCGCATCTGCGGTTACTTAAGCGATTCACTACGACAATTGCGTTGGCGCTTGATAGTGATATTGCGGGTGATGCAGCAGCCAGGCGAGGGATTGAGCTTGCGGAACAAGAAGGTTTTGATATCTCTGTCGTTACTCTAAAAGAGGGGAAGGATCCGGACGATTGTATTCAAAAAGACCCGAACCTGTGGAAAGAAGCGGTGAACGTGGCAGTGCCGTTTCTTGATTTTCTTATTGATTCAGCTCAAAAACGGTTTTCTTTAGACACTCCGTCTGGCAAGAAAAAAATCGCTCAAGAAGTGCTTCCTGCGCTTGCCGCTGTTTCGAACGAGATCGTTCGGTCACATTATGTGAAGAAACTCGCGCATGTCCTTGACGTGTCAGAAGAATCAGTACTCTCCTCTCTGGAGAGTATTGTTCGATCCAAAAAAGAAGAAACGCGTGAAGTGAATGTCTCTGTTCTGCAGAAAAGCCGTGAAGAGGTGCTGGAGGAATACCTTATAGCTCTTCTTTTACGTGTGGAAAGAGGCGGAAAAGAGATCCTTGAAAATCTTCCAGTGAAGAAGATTCATACGCAAGCGCTTCGTTCTGTCTGGGAAGAACTGTTTGCCTACTGGAAAACATATAAAACATTCGAGATCAATAGATTTATCAAAAGAGTCCCGAAAGAATTGGTGAACAGGATTGACACGCTGTACTTACGGAACGATATAGAGTATATTGTATCCCGGTCTGAAGTGTTTTCTACAGAAATCTTTCGGGTTGCGAATGAGCTTGTTGTGATACAATTGAAGCGGGAATTAGCACAATTGTCAGAGGAAATACGACTCGCAGAATCGGGCACGAAGACCCAAGAGCTTGAACGATTAAACCGACAATTCCGAGATCTTTCGTCTCGGATTGAGCGGACTCTTATTCGTACTGAAAAGAAGTAGCTATGACAAAACCAAAACCGAAAAAACAGAAACAGATTAAAAAACCCGTGAAGAAGCTTGTAACTTCTTCTTTCAAGCAAAAAAAACAAGCGGCGAAAAAACACGAAGGACCAAAGAAGGAAAAAGACCTCAATAAAGCTATCCAGCAGCTCCTCCAAGAAGGGACGGAACGGGGATTTATTACTCAGGAAGAAATTCTTGATTTGATTCCAAGGCCTGAACACCATTTACGGGAAGTCGATGCGCTTTATGACAAGCTCATGAAGGCAGGGGTTGACATTTTTGAGTCAACAGCAGCTGAAATTGCAAAGGAAGATGAACAGGCGGCAACCGAACTTGAGAAAGAGTTGGAAGAACTGGCTC
>DATDVM010000026.1:0-5004 GCA_035290005.1 Patescibacteria group bacterium
GAACGTTGGCTCAATTGACTACTCCAAGGTGTATCGGGTCAAGGGCCTTCCCCTTCGTATTTTCTTTCGGGAGAGGGAAATAAGCTTCAAGATCCTTTCGGCACAAATTGGGACAGGGAACATGTTGATTTCTGAGATGGGAAAAAGAATCAATGACAAAAGATATCTTCTGACCGCGATGGACGGTGAAACGTTCGGACATCACAGGCTTGGATTAGAAGAACTTTTGTTCGATTTATACCGATCCGACCAATTCCGTTCCGTCAAGATTTCGGATCTACCGAGTTTATTCCCGGATGAAGCTGAGATAGAACCTTTACCATCGACATGGGCTCTTATGGAAAAAGATCTTGAGAGGAACGCTCCTTTTTCCAGATGGTTTGATCCTGATAACAAGATCCACACCATGCAGTGGGAGCTTACAGACCTTGCTCTTTTGGCAATGAGACAAAGTGATCATACAAAGGAAGGTTATCAACGAGCCCGGGAGCTTCTTGACCGTTCGCTTCATTCTGACCAGTATTGGTGGGCCGGCGCAAAACCCTGGTGGAGTATTGAGTATATAGAGGGTGGAGCAAAGGATTTTCTCAACGCAATTTTTGCGATTCCTCAAGTCTCGGAAGAGACAAAACAGAAAGCGAAGGATTTGTACTTCCATATTCTTTCAACCGCATTTGATTGGCAACGGGAGGGGATTGTTGATCGGATGGCAAAAAAGGAAGATGAAGAAATCAGACAAAGAATTGACCAGAATGTACCGAAGATGGCGAGGCAAGAATTTGACAAGATGATTCAAAATCTCACAATCCAGATGCTTGCTGCGGCAAAGTATAAGGAATACGAACGCGCTGCGCAATTTCGTAACCGCATCAAAGAACTCCAAGAACAACGCGAAAAAATTGGGACCTAACGAAAGATCGGTTGCCAAAGAGATCTGAAGTACGCTAGGATAAACGTATGAAAGTCCTTATTGTCGGATCTGAATGTACACCCCTTGTTAAAGTCGGTGGGTTGGGAGATGTTGTCGGAGCCTTACCAAAGGCATTGGAAAAAGAGGGAATTGAGATCGCGGTTTGCATCCCGTTTTATGACGTTATTGACAGGGAAAAGTACCGATCCGGTATCATCGGAACATTTTCCGTAGAATTTCATGATGAAAAACACGAGGTTAAGGTCTTTAAAACACTTCTTCCTGACTCAAATGTCCCCGTCTACCTTTTGGAAAATCGTGAGTTTTTCGGTGGCGGTCAGGTCTATTTCTCTGCGAATGCGATGGCCAGCGATGTGACAGAAATCAAACGTTTTGCTTTCTTTTCGAAGGCAGTAGTTGAGATGATGCTCTCCCATATTATTCAGGTTGATGTGGTGCATTGTAATGATTACCACACGGCATTTATTCCGAACCTTTTGCAGAGTATCTACGCCAATAAAGACCATTTGGGGCGAATAGCGTCGGTCTTTACGATCCACAACTTAGCAAACCAGGGAATTGTCGACCTTTCAGTTCTCTCTGAGATGGATGTGGAGCCGACTGCAACACCACAGCTTTCCTTTGATACTCGGGATGGAGATGTCGATTTTATTTTACAGGGGGTGTTGACAGCAGATGTAGTGAACGCCGTTTCTCCGACATACGCAAAAGAGATCATGACGCCAGAGTTCGGAGAAGGGATTCATCACGAGATTTCACTTCGAAAAAAGGATCTGTATGGAATTTTAAACGGCATAGATACAGGATTTTTTAATCCTGAGACGGATAAAAACATTGCACACACATACTCGATTTCTTCCTGGAGAGAGGGGAAAGCCCTAAATAAAAGGAAGCTCCAACAAAAGCTTGGTCTGGATGAAACTCCTGATATACCTGTTTTCGGCATGGTAACCCGGCTCGCAAAGCAAAAAGGACTGGACTTGGTCGTTGAAGCAGCCACAACACTCGCGAAGGAAGGGGAAGTTGTTATCTTGGGTGTAGGAGAACCCGAGATTGAGCGGCAACTCCAAGAGATTTCCGCCAAACATCCGAAACGGATCGGCTGTCAGTTCCAATTTAATGCGTCTCTTGCGCAACAGATCTATGCAGGCTCTGACTTTTTTTTGATGCCTTCCCGTTTTGAGCCATGTGGGTTAGGACAACTCATTGCAATGCGGTATGGAACAGTCCCTATTGTACGAAAAACCGGAGGATTGGCTGACACGGTCGTTGATAGCGTTACTGGAGTTCTGTTTGAAGAGATGACTTCTCAGAGCTTTACAGGGGCAATCAAAAAGGCGATCTCCTGGTATAGGAACGAAAAGAAATGGCCATCTATAGTACAGAGCGCAATGCAGCAAGACTTTTCGTGGCAAAAATCAGCAAAAGAATATGTTACACTGTATGAAGAAGCAGTGAAGAAGCATCGAAGATAACAGTACTTTTGGGGGAGTAGTGTATGGCACGTTATGTTCCTGACATTCATACGCATCGGTGGATTGTCTTAGCTCCTGTTCGTTCACAGCGTCCTGATGAAGAAAAAGAAGAACCCGTTGCCAAAAAGACAGTGTGCCCATTCTGTTATGGTCATGAAGACATGACTCCGCCGGAATCGTTACGATGGGGTGATGGAGAACCAAATAAACCGGGATGGCTTGTTCGTGTTGTACCAAATAAGTTTGCGATTACCGATGTTCATGAGGTCATTATTCATTCTCCGGACCATACAAAAGACCTCCCGGATCTCTCGACGCAACAAGTAGAGCTCATTCTGAAGGTGTACAGGGAACGGTATAAGCATTATGCACAAGAGGGACAGGTCTTACTTTTTTGTAATTATGGGAAAGAATCAGGTGCTTCTTTGATTCATCCCCACTCTCAACTCGTCGTTATTCCGCGACAGATAAAACTTGATACCTTAAGTCGGGAGCCTGTGAGAAACGTCGTTGAGGAGAATACTCATTTTACTGTGTACTGTCCGGATTTTTCTCAATGGCCATATGAGGTGTGGATTACACCCAAAAAAGACTACGTCTTTGATCAGATAACGGATGAACAGCTCTACGATCTTGCGCCGATATTGCAGGGAGTTATTAAGAAATTACATGAGAAATTTCCTGATCTCGCCTATAATTATTACATCCACCCTGGGTCTGAATGGTATCTTCGTGTGATGCCACGTACAGTGATACGGGCTGGATTTGAGTTGGGGACAGGTCTTGCAGTCAATATTGCAGATCCTACCGAAGCGGCTACTTTTCTTCGACAGAAGTAGCTTTTCTCTCTACTGGTTGTATACCTAAAAGCCACAATACCGCTTCCTTTCTATATCTGCGATCTCCTCTGGAATTGATACGAATTGCTGGTAATTTTCCTCTTTTACCCCAGCGCTTAATTGTCAGGGGAGAAACGCGAAGAAGTTCGGCAACCTCTTTCACGGTTAACAAATCGGGAAGTTCATCGCCGATTGCCATAGAGTCTCCTTTCCGGGCAGCATTAGAAGTAACACAAAGTAGATCAATCAATTATTAAGACTAGCATAAACGGTCAATGTATGTCAAGAAAAAGAAACAATATGTAACAAAAAAGGACAGATATACTGTCCTCTTTGTACAACATACTGCGTGTTCTGACGTAGTAATGTATGTGTTTGTTTACTTAAGTTCAACTTTTGCACCAGCGGTCTCAAGTTTTGTCTTAGCTTCCCCAGCTTGTTCTTTATTGACTCCCGTCATTACTTCTTTTGGTGCACCATCAACTAAGTCTTTTGCTTCTTTGAGTCCAAGAGTTGGAACCAATTCTCGAACAGCTTTGATCACAGAAATCTTATTGGTTCCTGCAGATGCAAGAACAACATTAAAGGTTGTCTGTTCTTCTTTAGGTTCTTCAGATGCTCCTTGTCCTGCAGCTACTGCAACGACTGGAGCTTGCGCTGTCACGCCGAATTTTTCTTCAAGAGCTTTCACAAGCTCAGAAAGTTCAATAACAGTCATATCCTCGACTGCTTTCAAGATGTCATCCTTCGTAAGTTTTGCCATTTCGTCTCACCGCCTTTCTTTATGCTTTTTTCGTTTGAGCTATTTGAGTTAATGTCCACACAAGTCTTTTAGGTTCCCATGAAAGAGCGTTTACCAGACCGTATAGTGGGGAAGAAAGCCCTCCGACCACTTTTCCGAGAAGCATTTCTCGAGAGGGAAGAGTTGAAAGCTTTTTGACTTCTTCTAGTGAAAGAAATGTCGTTCCGAGATAGCCTCCCTTGACTTTCGGGAGTTCGTTGTCTTTCGCGAACGTAACGAGTTGTTTTAGTGCAGCAATCTCATCTTTGTACGATAGAAGAACAGCTGTTGGCCCCTGTAAGACAGGATCGACTTTCTCTCCATCTTCGAGTTTCGCTTCGTTGATTGCACGCTTGATAAGTGTATTTTTTGAAATCGAAAGTTCGGCGTCCAGCGTCGCGAGTTTTTCCCGGAGTTGCTGCATCTGAAGAACCTTCAAGCCGAGATAATCCGAAAAGACAATTGACTTTGCCTTCTTAATTTTTTCCGTAAGACCTTTCACAATGTCTTTCTTTTGCTGTGTTTTCATAGACGCTCCTTTTTTATATAAAAAATCCTCGGCCTGTACCGAGGAATAGACTACGTTCCGTTTGTCTCCTCGGTAGGCTGGATGAATCCATTTATCCGCTTTCGGACCTACTGTCTTTGGATACTAAAGCTTATAGCACAGATTGCTTTTGATTGTCAATACAAGCTATTTTACAAGGACCTTAATGCCAGGTCCCATGGTGGCTGATAAGACGACCTTTTTAATCCTTGTGGGGCCAATCGTTGCGATCAGCATTTCCATATTCTCTTTCAACTGTTGATCAGAGAATGATGCGGTTCCTACTGTCAAATGAATGAGTGGTTGACTTGCTTCTGTCTTTAGGGTGATTTGGCCTGATTTCATGCGCTTCACCGCTTCCTTCACATGCGTGGTAATCGTCCCTGTTTTGGGGTTTGGCATGAGTCCTTTGGGTCCTAGCACTTTTCCTA
>DATDVM010000027.1:0-2679 GCA_035290005.1 Patescibacteria group bacterium
GGGCCGGAAGCTTCAGGAAAGACCACAATCGCCCTACACATTATTGCGGAAGCCCAAAGGACGGGAGGAACCGCAGCGTTCATTGACGCAGAGCATGCTCTCGATCCTCTTCGTGCAGCCTCAATAGGAGTCAACTTAGACGATCTTTTGATTTCCCAGCCGGACACAGGTGAACAAGCTCTTGAGATTGTGGAAACATTAGTCCGTTCAGGAGGGGTTGATGTCATTGTTATCGACTCCGTTGCGGCACTTGTTCCTCGGGTTGAGATTGAAGGAGAGATGGGAGATGCGATAATCGGGGTGCAAGCACGTCTTATGTCCCAGGCATTACGGAAATTGACCGGGGCAATATCCAAATCGAAGACGATTGTTATTTTTACCAACCAACTCAGAGAAAAAATCGGTATTATGTTCGGTAACCCTGAAACAACGACAGGTGGAAGAGCATTAAAATTTTATTCTTCAGTCCGTCTCGATACGCGAAAGATCGATAACATCACGGATGGTGATAAAGTGATTGGAAGTAGACACAGAATTAAAGTTGTCAAAAATAAAGTTGCGCCCCCGTTCCGTGTGGCTGAAGTCGATGTCATGAACGATGTCGGTATTTCGAAAGAAGCAGGACTCCTTGACGTTGGCGTGGAACTTGGTCTTATCGCAAAAAGCGGATCATTTTTCAAGATGGGGGATAAGCTTCTCGGACAAGGAAGGGAAGCAGTAAAAGCATTCCTTCGGGAAAATCCAAAAGAAGCAAAATTCCTTGAGGAAAAGATACGAAAAACTGCAAATGAACAGGCGATACCGGTTTCGGTTGCGGTCGGAAGCGAAAGCGAATAAGAGAAGATGCCCGTTATTACTTCCCTGACGCTCCAGAAAAAACGAAAAGACAGATGGAACCTCGAAGTTGACGGAGAATTTCTGACCGGGCTGTACGCCGATGAAATTGGTAAATTCGACCTTTATAAGGGTAAAGAGATTTCCCAAAAAGAGGTCGAGGAAATAGTCGCTTCTTCTGAGCTTGGACTTCTTTTTGATAAAGTTTTACGATTCCTCTCGTTTCGCCCCCGCTCTGTCCAGGAAATACGGACTTACCTAAAAAGAAAGGACGTTCACGAAGACCTGCAAGACCTTGTGATTGAACGGCTACAAGAGAAAAAGTTCCTTGATGACGTTTCATTTGCGAAGTGGTGGATTGAACAAAGGAGTCAGTTCCGTCCGAAAGGGAAACGGGTATTGTCTGCAGAGCTACGACAAAAAGGAGTGGCAATTGATGCTATTGAAGACGCGTTTCTACAGGCAATACAGCCGTCTGAAGAAGATCTTTGTTTTCAGGTAGCGGAAAAAAAGAAGAAGTTACTTTCGTCTTATCCGAGAGAAGTTGCCAGGAAAAAGCTTTTCTCGGCACTTCTTCGAAGGGGGTTTTCGTTCCCCGTTGTAAAAGATGTGATTGACAAGGCATATGGGAATGAATAAAATAAACCAGCAAATTATGAATCACTATAAAGGATTATCTACCAATGGAATATCTGATTGTTGCGTTAGTCTCCATTCTAGTGGGTGGGGCGGGGTATTACGCCTATACAAACGTCTATAAGAAACCCTCTCAAACAAAAAAAACAGTAGAGCCTCAGCATCCTTCTGGTGAAGAAGAAGCGGGCGCTCGTACAAAAGCAAAAGAAATCCTTTTAGAAGCGAAGGATGAAGCGTTTCGTGTCAAAAAAGAGGCAGAGGAAGAATCGGCTCAGGTACGGAAGCGTTCTTTTGAACTCGAGCAAAGACTCGTTTCAAAAGAAGAATCAATAGAGAAAAAACTAACCGCGTTTGAGGATAAGGAGCAACACCTTCGTACACAGCAAGAGGAGATGCAAAAAAAACTCGCTGATGTGGAGAAGGTCAAACAGGAACAACTTGAGAAACTAGAACGCGTTGCGGGGCTGACAAAAGACGAAGCGAAAGCCTTCCTTCTTGAAGCCACGGAATTACGATTAAAGGATGAAGTCGCACGAAGGATACGGGAAGCCGAAGCTGAAGCGAAGGAAACATCCGACAAAAAGGCCAGGGAACTTATTGTGGATGCGATGTTTCATGGGGCGACGGATTATGTCGCAGAGTATACGGTTTCAGTTGTCAAACTTCCAGACGAAGAAATGAAAGGCCGTATCATCGGGAAAGAAGGCCGGAACATCAAGACCTTCGAACAATTGACTGGTGTTGATTTTGATGTGGATGAGACCCCGGGAGAAATTCGTTTATCCTGTTTTGATCCGGTTCGAAGAGAAATTGCCCGGGTTGCACTTGAAAAATTAATGAAAGACGGTCGGATTCATCCGGCACGTATCGAAGAGGTTGTGAGACGGACGCAGGATGAAATAGAAAGAATTGTTCATCAGGAAGGTGAGAAGCTTTGTCATAAACTTGGAATCTACAATTTACCTCCCGAGATTATCGATTACCTCGGCAAGTTTAAGTACCGTTTCTCATACGGGCAAAACCTCATAGCCCACACTCTCGAAGAGACAAAAATAGGTGTCAAACTTGCGTATGAGTTGGGAGCAGATCCCCAGATTGTCAAACTGGGATGTCTCCTTCACGATATTGGGAAAGTAGTTGCAGATGAGGAAGGAACTCACGTAGAGCTTGGCGTCGAGCTTTTAAAGAAATTTAAACTCCCTGAAGAGG
>DATDVM010000028.1:0-2210 GCA_035290005.1 Patescibacteria group bacterium
TGGTGAACTGTGTCAAAGTCTTTTTCGTACAGATTATCCACATGTAACCACTGCTCAATCTTCACAATCCCGGTTTCGGTCAAGTTCGCAGTCCGGAGCTTTTCATCGACCGTGTAGTCCGCTGACGGGTGAAGCCTTTGAATAAGCTTCGCAAACTGGTAATACTTCTCTGTTCCTTCTTCAGCCGGTGCGGAAATAATAAGAGGGGTTCTCGCTTCGTCAATAAGAATCGAGTCTACCTCGTCAACGATGGCGAAAAAATGTCCTCTTTGTACCATATCGGAAAGGTTTGCCCGCATGTTGTCGCGAAGATAATCAAAACCGAACTCATTATTCGTTCCGTACAGCACGTCGCAAAGGTAGGCTTGTTGACGAGTAATCAGCCGTAAATGCATCAACCGTTCATCGTCTTTATGTGCCTCGTCTATATGCTCCGGATCCAGTTGGAATGCCTGTTCGTGAATTATGGAAGCGACTGTCAAGCCAAGTCGGTGAAGAGCAACACCATACCACCCAGCGTCTCTTCTCGCCAAATAGTCATTCACCGTTACAATATGGACGCCTTTTTGAGGGAGTGCGTTTAAATATGCGGCGATGGTAGCAGATAAGGTTTTTCCTTCTCCCGTTTTTTGTTCAGCAATCTTTCCTTCATGAAGGGCCATTGCTGCCATGAGCTGGACATCAAATGCTCTTTCTCCAACAGACCGTTTAATCGCTTCTCTGATGACCGCGCACGCCTCAGGCAAAAGATCGTCAAGCGTTTCGCCTCCTTTTAGCCTTTGACGAAAAGCTTCCGTTTTCTCTGCCAACTTCTCATCAGAAAGTTTACTCACACTTTCTTCAAGCGAGTTAATCCTCTCAACGAGAGGCCTGAATCTGCTCAATTCTTTTTCGTTCGAATCAAGGAACTTTCCTAAGAATCCAAACATAAGTACCTTCCTTTTATTTTCTCACTGGAGACATATCTCCACAAGGATATACGGGGTGTATTATATACGATTCTTTCTGATTCTCCTATGAAGCAATCTCAGCCACCTTTGCTTTCGTAAGCTTTCGTAAAGATGTAGGGGTGATGGAAAAAAGAGAATCGATGCTCCCTGCTGACGCAAAAAGCTCTTTCCGTTCAAAGAGATACCTGTCCATAAAAGTCGAGACGTGGCGCGAGTGTCCAAAAGGAGGTACACCTCCAACAGAAAATCCGAGTACTTTACGGATCGTATCGGGATGCGCCTTCTTTATCTCCGCTTTTTTTGTTTGACGTTTCAGTTCTTCTTCGTTTACCCGTCGATCTCCCCCGACAAGGCACAAAAGGAATTCATCTCCGGCTTGAAAAATCAGAGACTTTACGATCGAGGACAACGGTTGTCCTACAGCATTAGCGGCTTCTTCTGCTGTAGATACAGGGGACGGAAAAATAAATACGGATATTTCCATATCCATGTCCTCGAGATACTCTAAGAATTGTTGGTGGGCTTTTGCCATATCTTCTTTACTGTGGCGTGGTTCTTGCGGTAGACAGGTGGTCACCGACGATGGCAAGTATATTTTCGAACGGTCCTTCACCTTTCACTACTTTCGTATCAATATGTTGAAACAACGTTCGCAATTTTTCGATAAATGCATCCGCCTCAACCTTTTTCTTCCCGTAATAGAGTCTGTTAAAAATAACAGATCCTCCTTGGACTAAAAGAGACGGAAGTATCTGCAAAAACTCTTCTGATTCGCAAAATGCTGGTATTTTGTCCCCGATGTACATATCAACACAGATGACGTCAAACGTTTCACCTTTTTCTTTTGTCTCTTTGACCCAAGTAGATGCGTCTGCGCACACGGAACTTATTCGGGGATTCTCAAGATGAAAATACCGTCGTCCTATTTCAATAATTTTGGGTTCTATCTCAACGCCAACTACGTAGGCATTCGGATATACGCTTAAAAATTGGGCTGCGGATGTTCCCGCTCCAAGCCCCAGAATAAGAATTCTTTCAACGGTCTCATGACGTTCCTGGGCCAGCTGTATGAACCCATCCCACACCCCGTAGGTCTTTGTACTTTTGGAATCATATACAGACTGCACGAGTCCCCCCACAATAAGCTTTCTAACTCCTGTTCTGTCTTCCGTAACAGCAATTTTCCCGCTTAAAGGGGTTTCCGTTTGGTAAATTGTCCCGGGAACAAAAAACATATCTATCCCTTCGGGTGTATTGTAT
>DATDVM010000029.1:0-2421 GCA_035290005.1 Patescibacteria group bacterium
AACAATGGAGTCTGATGCAGAAGCAGCGAAAGGTGCAGTATATTGTTGGAAATCAGAAACTGGTGCATTCGCGAACGAAGCTGCAACCACTGATGCAGATTGTACTCCATAAGCTTCACGACGTATTGTAGTAGCTAATAGCTAAAGGGGGGGAAATGTCTGACATTTCTCCTCTTTTTTTGTTGTGAGTTGTAGTGTACTATAGGGCGAGATGTTACTCGCAGTTCCGGTATTTGCCTTTTTCTCTTTTTTATATCTTCTGACAGTGAGTCCCACGATTGTCGGATTCGATTCAGGTGATATGGTGACGGCGTCTGCTCTTCTCGGTGTTGCCCATCCTCCGGGGTATCCTCTTTACACCTTGATAGGATTCCTCTTTAGCAAACTTCCGATTGCAATTTCTGCGGTTGGAAGACTCAACGTGATGTCCGGGCTTATGGAAGCCTTTTCTCTTTCGATATTATTTCTTGCGATACGCCAGGCAACAAAGCAGACTCTTCCTTCCCTTCTTGCAGTGTTACTTTTAGGAATTTCATATATCTATTGGTACTATGGGTTGTTTGCAGAAGTGTTTGCCTTGAGCAATCTTTTGCTCACACTTCTTCTTTTGGTGTCAATGCGTCTTATCTCGTCGGTTTCAAAGGGGAAGAACCATGTCCGATGGGAACTTTATCTTTTCTCGTTTTTCTTGGGTCTTTCTCTGACGCACCACCACATTATACTTTTCTCCTTCCCATTTTTTATCCTCCTGTGGTGGGAATACCGGAAGAAAATAGAGCTTTCACTTAAAACACTCTTCCTCTCGGCACTATCTTTTGTCGTCGGACTTCTCCCCTATCTCTATGTTCCTTTCGCTGCGTCACGAAATCCTGTCGTGAATTGGGAAAATGCAGTAACGGTTCGTGGTTTCATTGATTTAATTACAAGAGCGAGATACGGAACATTTACTGCCGTCTCTGATCTGAATCCTGTGGGTGGGTTTGATCGACTGAAACAGGTTCAGATTTTTTTCGATTTTCTGAAGGATGACATAGGGACGGTAGGGGTTATATTAGGAATAGTCGGTTTTATCTACTTAGCTTTCACGAAAAGCAAACTCTTTTGGCCTCTTATTGCAGGGTTTCTCGCCAGCGGTCCGTTTTTTCTATTCTATGCAAATTTTCCGACTGGGAACGTTTTTTACTTTGGTGTGATGGAACGCTTCTTAATGATTTCCTATATCTTGTTTTCATTTGCAATAGCATTTGGAATTGTTTGTCTTTCTTCTGTCGCGCGGTGGATAACTCAACGAGGTGTTTTTCTACGTTCGAAAAGTGACATTTTTACGCTTTTCGTGCAGGTCCTCCTTCTCCTTCCTCTTATTATTCAGCTTGTGAACCACTATGGTAAGGTTGATCAATCTTCAGTCTATCTTGGAGAAAGAATGGCTCGGGATATGCTTTATACAGTGGAGAAAAATGCGATTCTGTACGTCATGTCAGATACTCCGTATTTTAATCTTCTTTATCTTCATGAGGTTGAGAACGTTAGGCCTGACGTGAAGCTCATTTCTCCGCACCTTGTATCTCAGATGTACTATCGATCCTACCTTGCCAAGACATATCCTGACTTGAAAATTGATGTTGAGGGAAAAGAGACACCGCTCACCTTAATCGAGAAAAATTTTGACTCACTTTCCTTTTACAGCTGGGGTTTTGACCCAGTCATTCAGGGAAAAACATGGAGACAGAACGGACTGGTTGAGAAGCTTGTATTACAGGAAGAACCAATAAAAGACAGAGCCTATCATAATCACATTTGGACGTATTTACTGAGAAATCCTGAAGAATTGCGTTTTATACAAGGAAATCTAAATTTTGAGTTAGTGAATGAAATGTACTTCTCTTCTTTGACAAATACTGCAACTTTGTTCGTACAGAAGGGTGATCTAGAGACTGCGTTGTCGTATTACCTTCTTGCGAAAAGAATTCGGCCTTGGGAAGCGACAGCTGATTTTAATTTGGGTGTCGTGTATGCTCGTATGAAAAATTGCGGGCAAGCAGAAGAAATGTTCCTTTCAGCTCATCGGCAATTCCCCTACCGTATCGAGCCGCTGCAGAACTTGAAAGTCTTGTACGACCAATGTTTTCTGAGTGCGAGTCAGGCAGAGACGATACAACAAGAGATTGATGTTCTTATGAAGTCTTTACAGACTCCTTTGAAGACGTATTGGTGAGTTGTCGGAAGAAGAATGATATTCCGATTGCCACAAGAAGAAGATGTGAGATGCCACTTCCTAAAAGACCATACCAGTGTGAGGAAGAGCGGAATGTAAGATGTACTTCATGAGTCCCTGCAGGGACTCTTACTGCCATCTGATTCGCATTAACCGAATAGACGGGAGAAGGCACTTCATCGATCGATGCCCGCCAACCGGGGTAC
>DATDVM010000030.1:0-3837 GCA_035290005.1 Patescibacteria group bacterium
CCTTCTCTGCAAGTGCATCCAGGACATCTGACACAGCAACTTCTTTGGGGTCACGGGCGAGATAGTATCCTCCATCTCTTCCTTCTTTCGCATCGAGCAGTTTTGCGTGTCGAAGAGGAATCACAACCTGTGTGAGGAAAGGATAAGGAATGGCTAGTTTTGTGGCAATCTCCTTCAACGAGACAGGACCCTGACCATACCGTCTGGCAAACTCAGCCATTACAAGAAGTCCGTAATCACTCTTTCTAGAAATGCTAAACATATAATTAAAAGCTTCCGCACTTTCGCTTTCTTGAAGTAAACTACTAGAACGCGAGTATTAGTTTAGCGAATACATTCGAAGAAGTCAAACGCTTGACAGTCCCATCCCTCTCTTGTAACCTATGAGGAAGAAAAGAGGTTGCTATGGGAGATACAAAAAAACTGCTTCTCATTGAAGACGAAATTTTTATCCGTGATCTATACCAAAAAGAGCTTTCGAGGAACGGATACGCTATTGTCACCGCGGATGATGGTCTTGAAGGAGTCAAGAAAGCAGTAGAAGAAACTCCGGACCTCATTCTTCTTGACATTATGCTTCCGATAAAAAACGGTATCGAAGTACTCAAAGAACTAAAAAAACATCCATCGACAAAACATATTCCTGTCCTTCTCTTAACAAATCTCGGTCAGGAATCCATCATCCGGGAAGCGTTTTCGCTCGGCGCAGAGGGATTTCTCCTCAAATCAGAACTTGTGCCAAAACAGATACTCCAGGAGCTTAACGATTTCTTTTCCGGAAAAAAGACGAAAGAATCATATCTTAGAGAATTCGGCGCAGAATAATTTACCGGAAATCTTCCATCAGTGGTGAGACATCGAGCTGCGTATCAACGCGATTTTTGACAAGCGGACCTTTGGAAAGTTGTGCAAAATTGTCTTCATAACTCGGCTTATCTTCTAAGTAAAACACACCAGTTGGAATGTTCTTATTCCAATCCTCAAACGTTTTTTCAAGTGCCATCATCTTGTTCTTCGGATCATACCCCTCTTTTTCTTCCAGTTTATAGACACGCTCCGTAAACCACTGGTAGGTATTCAGTCTATTAAACGTCACACAGGGCTGCAGAACATCGATGAACGAAAATCCTTTATGCCTCATCCCCTGCTCAATGAGGGAGGTGAGGTGTTTCGCATCTCCCGCGAATCCCCGGGCAACAAATGTTGCCCCTGAAGTGATCGCAAGCGCAAGTGGATTCACCGGCACTTCAACTACACCAGATGGCGTCGATTTTGTCTGAAATCCTTTCATAGACGTCGGAGAGGTTTGCCCTGTAGTCAAACCATAGACTTGGTTATTATGGACAACATAGGTCATATCCCAGTTTCCCCGCATCGTGTGGATAAAATGTCCCAACCCTTCTCCGTATCCGTCTCCATCACCGCCGGTTGCTAAAACTTTTATACCAGAATTCGCAGCCCGTATTCCCTCTGCGACTGGGACAGGCCGTCCGTGGAGACCATGAAATCCGTACACATTAATAAAGTTCGACATGTTCCCGGAACACCCAACGCCAAATACTAAAACAAGTTCGTGTGGGGCATACCCTAAATTCACAATTGCTTGCTTCATCGAGACCCAGATGCCAAAGTTACCGCATCCAGGACACCACGTGGGAAAATGTTCTGTCTCGAAATCTTTCACCACACTCATTTCGCCATCTCCTTCACTTTCGTGACAATATCCAAAGCGTAGAAAGGCCTACCGTCATATCTTCGAAGATGCTCGTGTACTTCCGTCAGACAGTGTTCCCTAATAAGACTTTCAAATTGCCCAGTATAGTTTCCCTCAACAACGAGCGTCTTTTTTGCTTTCGTTACAACCTCTTTAACTGCTTGAGTTGGAAACGGTGATAAAAAGGTGACTTGTAAAAAATTCACCGGGATCTTTTCTTGTTCCAAGATATCAATCGCATCAAAAATAGCCCCTTTTGTCGACCCGAATGAAAGAATCGTCACGTCTGCACTTTCCGGTCCGTAGAGTGTCGGCTTGGGAAGGGATTTTTCTAACATAGTGAATTTCCTCATCCTCTTTTCGACCATTCTCGTCCTGTTGTCAGCTCCCTCAACAGAATCACCATGTTCATCATGCTCGTCACTATTTGCAAGATAGACTCCGCCAGCCTGTCCCGGAAGTGACCGGGGAGAAATGCCGGAATCCGTAAATTGATACCTTTTATAGTCCGTCTCTTTTGTCAGCGTTTCGTCCGAGATCAGTTCACCATGGTCAATCGTAATTTTTGTATATTCAAACGGCTCTGTCGATTCATGACTCTCACCGAGGTGCTTATCAGTCAAAAGAATAACCGGCGTTTGATACCGCTCCGCGATATTAAACGCTTCTGCGGTAAGAAAAAACGCCTCCTGAGTATCACCGGGTGCGAGCACAATCCTAGGAAAATCACCCTGATGGGCGTGTAAGACAAAACGCAAGTCTCCTTGCTCTGTCCAGGTTGGAAGACCGGTCGCAGGTCCAGGCCGTTGCCCCTCAACAATCACAACCGGTGTCTCGGTCATTGCCGCAAGTCCGTACCCTTCTGTCATGAGCGAGAATCCACCGCCCGAGGTCGCGCACATCACTCGGACTCCGGCGTACCCTGCTCCGACTGCCTGGTTAATGACACCAATTTCATCCTCGGCATGCCGCACTAGGACTCCGTACTTCGGCCCGTATTCAGCCATAAAATGGAGAATAGATGAGGTCGGGGTCATTGGATATGCCACGTAAAACTTACAACCCGCTGCTATGGCTCCCATACCCATCGCTTCGTTTGCAGCAATTAAAATACGGTTTGAAGTCCCGATAGAGCGAAGCTTGATATGAAAGTCCTGGGGAAAATTCCGTTTGACAAAATCATAACCGCAGTGTGCAGAATCTTTATTTATCTTTACGATCTTCTCGCCTTTTTTACCAAATGTTTCTTCAATGAGGGCGTGCAAATTCGCGATATCATAGTCAAGAACTGCCAATGTCGCGCCAAGTGCGACATTGTTCATCATGACATCACTGCCACCTGATTCTTTCGCACATTTGGTCAGAGGTATAGGATAAAAGTGAAGCTGTTTTCCTTTCAGGTCGATGTCATCAACCTGAACCTTATCAATATCATAAATAATTGCGGCTTGATCAGCCAACTCGTCGAGGTGCAAGGAAATTGTTTCTTTATTCAGTGCAATAAGAACGTCGACTAAATGAACCTGTGCTCTGATCTTTTTCTCTGAAACGTAGGCTTGATAAGTATTATGTCCTCCGCGGATAAGAGATGGATATTCCGTATAACCGAAAACGTGAAGACCTGCGTGCATACAAAGACGAGCAAACATTTCACCCGTTGTTTTTATGCCAAGTCCTGCAGGGCCGCCGATTTTCCACTGAAGCGTATTGATTGTTACCAAAGAAGCATCTCCTCAAAAAAGCTTACCAAGAAATGAAAATGACCGTCAAGTTGAGGGTGCTCGTTCCCTATTTACCCTCGGATTCTTCGTCACCGCAGCCACACTCTTCACACATGGCTTTTGCCCCCCTTTCTGCCCAGACTCTGGATCAGCATAGTACAACATCCCATACCTGTCAATTCGAGCTGGGAAGCCGATAATATAATGAGTCTTTGGAAGATTTCTCTAGCATCCCCTCGTTAACAAGCGTTTCAAGGATCGAGAAAAATTCTCTTTCTTGTTTTGAAGTAAGTGTTATCCTTTCTGCAATTTCGTTCTGGTGCAGAAATGCTCCGCGGGGATGATGCAACAACGTCTTAATAATTTGACCCCTGACAAACCGACGGCTCTCTGAAAATGGAA
>DATDVM010000031.1:0-7391 GCA_035290005.1 Patescibacteria group bacterium
AATTGAAAAAGGGACAAAAAGTAACACGGGAACAAATAATGAAACGTCTCACGGATTTGCACTACGAGAGAAACGATACCGACCTCGTCAGAGGGACATTCCGTATTCGCGGAGACACTGTTGAAGTATATCCTTCTTATCAAGATGTTGTTGTCAGGCTCGAACTGTTCCAGGACAAACTTGAGAAGATCAGTCAACATCATCCATTAAGCCTTGATGTTCAGCAGGAACTCGAATTATGGGTTTTATATCCCGCGAAACATTATATGACCGCACCAGAAAGAGTAAATCAGGCTTTAGACCAAATTCACGAAGACCTTCAAACGCAACTACAACACCTGACTGCTGAAGGAAAGGCCCTGGAAGCTCATCGGTTGAAACAGCGGACGTATTACGATCTCGAGCTTATTCGGGAAATAGGGTACTGCACTGGAATAGAAAATTATTCACGCTATTTCGATGGGAGGAAACCGGGACAAACTCCCTTCACACTTCTTGAATACTTTCCGAAGGATTTTCTCCTTGTTATTGATGAGTCTCACATGACTGTCCCGCAGATTAGAGGAATGTATGAAGGGGACAAATCACGGAAGAATACACTTGTTGAGTTCGGATTCCGTCTGCCATCAGCACTTGATAATAGACCATTACGTTTTGATGAATTTCAAAAAAAAATGGGACAGACAATCTATACGAGTGCTACCCCTGATGATTTCGAGCTAAAACGTTCAAAACATGTTGTGGAACAATTCGTAAGACCTACAGGGATTCTCGATCCAGACATAGAAATACACGGAGCCTCCGGCCAAATACCTTTCTTAATCGGAGAAATTGAGAAACGGGTGACAAACAGCGAACGTGTTCTCGTAACAACCCTGACGAAACGTATGGCAGAAGAACTCTCATCCTACCTAGTAGAAAAAGGCGTCAAGGCATATTACCTTCATTCCGACATCGAAACACTTGATAGGTCGGACATTTTAGATGATTTGAGGCTCGGTAAATACGATGTCCTTGTGGGTATTAACCTTCTTCGGGAAGGGCTTGATTTACCGGAAGTCAGTCTTGTCGCAATCCTGGATGCAGACAAAGAAGGCTTTTTACGTTCAAGGACAAGTCTCATTCAAACCATGGGTCGTGCAGCACGACATGTAAACGGAAAGGTGATGCTTTTCGCAGACAGAATGACTGATTCGATGAAATATGCAATTGACGAAGGACAAAGACGAAGGAAAATTCAGCTTGAATATAACAAAATTCACCACATCACAGCGAAAACAATTCAAAAGGGTGTTCGGGAAAAACTTATAGAAAGAGAGCAAACTGAAGATGGAGTGAAAGGGAAATCAGGCTCTCAGATTCAGGAAAAACTATCTCAAGTCGATCCGGCTCAACTTATTCCTGAAGATAGGAAGAAGTATCTGCGGGTGCTTCAGGTAGAAATGCATAGGGCGGCTGACAATCTTGACTTTGAGGAAGCCGCACTCATACGGGATAAAATCCGATCAATAGAAAAAGAGGATACAAGATGAACGGCAAAATAATCGTAAAAAATGCGAGAGAGCATAATCTTAAGAATGTAACCGTTGAGATACCAAAACAAAAACTTGTCGTCTTTACAGGGATCTCGGGGAGCGGAAAGAGTAGTCTTGCGATGGATACCATTTATGCTGAAGGTCAACGCAGATATGTCGAATCTCTTTCATCCTACGCACGACAGTTTTTAGGTGTGATGGACAAACCGGATGTTGATTATATTGAAGGACTTTCTCCATCCATTGCAATTGACCAAAAAAGAGTCTCTCATAATCCGCGTTCTACAGTCGGAACAATAACAGAAATTTACGACTACTTACGTGTTCTTTTTGCTCGGGTCGGACATCCGCATTGTCCCAATTGTGGCCAGGAAATTTCCCACTTAAGTACGCAACAGATAGTTGATCAAATTTTTACTCTTGGCAAATCAGCGAACAAGAAAACCGGTTTTCGTCTCTTTGTTCTCTCACCAATCGTCAGGGACAGAAAAGGGGAGTTTCAGCAATTATTCGAATCTTTACAAAAAAAAGGCTATACGAGAGTCCGCATAGACGGCCATTATAGAAATCTTGATGATGACTTTGTGCTACTTAAAACCAACAAACATTCTATTGACGTTGTTGTAGACCGTCTAGTACTCCCTTCTTCAAATAAAGCCGCAGAAGTAAGATCAAGACTTCATGACTCAATTGAGACTGCTTTACGGCTCTCGGACGGAAATGTAATTATTGCAGAAATAAAAGATTCAAGTTTCGAACTTCCCAAAGACCCTAAAGTAACAAAAGATCATCTGTTCTCAGAACGGTTTGCATGTCCGTCATGTAATTTAAGTCTTCCAGAAATTGAACCAAGGACTTTTTCCTTCAATTCACCACACGGAGCATGTCCTGCATGTACTGGTCTTGGCGTACTTCTGAAAGTTGATCCACTTCTTGTTATTAGCCCGTCTCTCTCTATAGCAGAAGGCGGGATTCTTCCATTCTCTCGCGTCACGACCAATGATTCTTGGTTTCTTCGTCTTCTCGAAGTGGTTGCACAAACTCACGAGTTTTCTTTAGCTGTCCCTCTTTCCTCACTTTCTCAAAGGGCACTTCACATACTCCTCTACGGAACCGATGATCAGTGGTATAAGGTCATGGGATCAAACCGGTATGGGAGACAGGCGTCCTATACTACCAGGTATGAAGGAATTATCCCGACACTAGAAAGGCGCTATAAAGAAACGGAGTCAGAGCATTCTAGAGCCGAGATCGAGCGTTACATGAGAGAAGAACGCTGTTCTCTTTGTGAAGGAACGCGACTTAAGAAAGAAGCGCTTAGCATCACAATAGGAGGAGAGTCTATCGTTGATGTGACAGAACTATCAATAAAAGAGACACTCTTATTTTTCGAAACTCTCAGTTTGTCGGATAAAGAGAAAGAGATTGCACAGCAAGTCCTGAAAGAAATCAAGGAGCGTCTGTCATTTCTCGTCTCCGTCGGTCTTGATTATCTCTCACTGTCACGCCGTTCCTCAACACTCGCAGGAGGTGAAGCCCAAAGGATTCGACTCGCATCCCAAGTAGGATCGGGTCTTTCTGGTGTATTGTATGTTCTTGATGAACCGTCCATCGGTCTTCATCAGCGGGATAATAAAAGGCTTATTGACACGCTAAAACGCCTCAGAGACCTTGGAAACACCGTTATTGTCGTGGAACATGATCGCGAGATTATGGAGCAAGCAGACCATATCGTAGATTTTGGACCAGGCGCAGGCGACCATGGGGGCTACATCGTCTCTCAAGGTAGTCCTGATCATATCCGAAATGATCCAAATAGTATTACAGGTCAGTATCTTTCAGGGAAAAAAAATGTCAGAATTTTTCCGTCGAGGACAAAGGAACCGAACGGAGCGTTAACAATTATCGGCGCGACGGAACATAACTTGAAAAATATTATGGTCAAGGTCCCTCTCCGCCAATTTGTCTGTGTTACAGGAGTATCAGGGAGCGGAAAATCAACGTTAGTTCACGACATTTTGTATAAGGCGCTCGCGTTCGATCTGTACAAAGCGAAAGACCGTCCTGGAAAACATCAGGCAATTCAGGGGGTAGAAGATGTCGACAAAGTTCTTCTGATCGACCAGTCACCGATAGGACGGACGCCTCGATCAAATCCAGCGACGTACACTGGCGTTTTTACAGCAATCCGTGAACTATTTTCTCAAACACAGGAAGCACGGATGAGAGGATATAAACTGGGTCGTTTCAGTTTTAATGTAAAGGGAGGACGGTGCGAAAACTGCCAGGGAGAAGGGCAAATTAAAATTGAAATGCATTTTCTTCCTGATGTCTATGTTGACTGCGAAGTCTGTAAGGGGAAACGGTATAACTCTGAGGCTCTGGAGGTCTTGTATAAAGGAAAAAATATTTCCGAGGTCCTTGATATGACAGTATACGAGGCTCTCGAATTTTTTACACATATTCCAAGTATTGAGAAGAAACTATCCATTCTTCAAGCTGTCGGACTCGGCTACATACGGCTTGGTCAGCCTGCTCCAACGCTTTCTGGTGGTGAAGCACAACGAGTCAAACTTTCCTCAGAACTTTCCAAAAAGCCGACAGGAAACACACTCTATATTCTTGATGAGCCAACAACCGGTCTTCACTTTGCAGATATAGAGAAACTCCTTCGTATCTTACGCCAGCTTGTTGATTCAGGAAACAGTGTCATTGTTATTGAACATAATCTTGATGTCATTAAAAACGCCGATTGGATTATTGACTTGGGTCCTGAGGGCGGTGATAATGGAGGAAAGGTTATTGCCCAGGGAACACCGGAGGAAATCGCGAAAAAGGAACATTCTTATACAGGGCAATTTTTACGAACCATACTACATGATTAAACGACTGCTCGTGTTTTTTACCTGTCTTATTATCCTCTTTGCTGTTTATCCCTCACGCGTTTTTTCCTCTGAACAGTTTCAGGAGGATTATAACCTGACATACTCGTTTTTCGAAGACGGTAAAACGAAAGTTACGCAGGAAACTTCGTTCACAAACCTCACGACGAACTTCTACGCCTCAGAGTACGCGCTTATTATCAACTCAACGACTGTCTCAAACGTAAAGGCATGGGATGCGGACGGTAAGTTAACGGTCGCCGTCCAGGAAAAAGAAGGACTGACTCACATCACCGTCAAATTCTCAAAACAGGTCGTCGGAAAGTCAAAAAAATTGTCCTGGACATTACAATATGACGTCACTGATTTCTCCTCAAAAAATGGTCAGGTCTGGGAAATTAACGTCCCACGTCTTTCAACTATCGATGACGTTTCAAGTTATAACGTCACTCTCACTATCCCAGAATCATACGGAAATCTTCTCTACATCTCTCCGAAGCCAAAACAAGGATACTCATTTACGAAAGACGAAATTTCCCATAAAGGAATAAATGCAGCTTTCGGAAATAATCAAATCTTCAACTTTACACTCTCGTATCACCTCTACAATCCAAAGCCAGTCATGCTTGAATTCGAAATAGCTTTGCCGCCGGATACTGCATATCAAAGACTTCTGTATAAAACCATCCAACCGAAACCAAAAACCGTGACTATTGATCCAGACGGTAACTATCTTGCAACCTTTGTCCTGAAAAGCGGAGAAGACGTAACCGTTTTAGCTTCAGGCTCCGCACAATTATCGCTTGATCCTTTATGGAAGCCAAAAGCATTGACGCAGGAAGAGAGAGATATATATCTTCTTTCTGACATCTATTGGGAAAAGGATGATCCGTCGATTGTAGAAAAAGCGCGTGAACTCAAAACACCACGGGCACTATACGACTTTTTGGTCTCGGAATTCTCATATAATAAAGAGAGGGTTTCAATCGACGCAATCGAGGAAAACGGAACTAAACGGTTGGGTGCAAAGGAAGCATTTGCGAATCCTCAAGACTTGATTTGTACGGAATTTACCGATCTTTTTATCGCGCTAGCCCGGGCTGCAGGCATTCCTGCCCGGGAGGTGAACGGATACGCGTTTACAAATAACCCAGACCTACGTCCGTTAAGTTTACGACGTGATATCCTCCATGCTTGGCCGGAGTATTGGGATGAGGAAAAGGGATGGATTTCCATTGATCCGACGTGGGGGAATACGAACCCGGGAATTGATTACTTTGAGAAATTAGATCTTAACCACTTCGCTTTCGTAGTTCACGGCATTGATAGCGAAAACCCTTACCCTGCAGGTTCATATAAAGTAAATGGGGAAGAGGGAAAAGACGTCTATATCACGTTTGGGACAACAAAAGACATGGAAGGAGTAACCTCGCGAATACTTGAAACATCTCTTGATCTTCCTTCGACATCTATTTCCGGCTTCGACATCCAGGGAACACTACGTCTCCTCAATAAGGGAGGAAATACTGTGTACGACGTTGTACCAGAACTCTCTTCAACAAATACCTTCTTAACGCCAAGAGAAAACTTTACCGTTGAGAGAATTCCTCCCTACGGTCTCGTAGAAATACCTTTTACTATCGAGAAGACCTCTTTCTTTACACACGATTACATACCGGTTTCCGTGACTTTGGATGATACAATATACTCGAAAACTGTTTCAGTACGACCCATCGCATTTCTTTCACTTATAGGAGGTATCATCCTTGTCATTGCAGGAGGAGCTTTCATCTTTACCAAAACGACCTGGCGTCTACCTTTTCAAAAACAAAAAAGGTAAAGTTATCTATGTCGGAAAAGCCAAAAGCCTTTTTGATCGCGTACATTCTTATTTTCAAAAAACTCTTTCCTTAGGCCCTAAAACATCTGCTCTTGTTTCAAACATTACCTCTCTCTCAAGTATTGAGGTTTCCTCTGAAGTTGAAGCCCTTCTTCTTGAAGCGAATCTTATAAAAAAATATGTACCGAAGTATAACGTCGATCTTAAGGACGGTAAAAGCTATCCGCTTGTGAGAATATCGCTTCAGGAGGATTACCCTCGGATTTCGATTGAAAGAAAGAAAAAGAATGATGGTTCTTACTATCTCGGACCTTTTACTGATACATCCGGAATAAAGACGATATTACGTATGCTCCGAGCAGTCTTTCCGTATCGAAGTTGCCGAACACTGCCACCAAAACCGTGCCTGTATTACCACCTCGGACTTTGCGTTGCACCCTGCACATTTACAACAACTGAGCAAAAAAAAGAATACCGAACTCTCGTTCGGCGATTAACACGTTTTCTTCATGGAGATGTCTCCGGTATAACCCAAGTTTTACTTCACGAGATGAAGTCAGATGCTAAGGCTCTAAAGTTTGAAGAAGCAGCTATCATCAAAAGACGAGTAGAACAGATACAAAGGCTAACACGCCCGTTTATGTCCCCGGATGATTATCTCAAAAATCCTAATCTTCTCGTAGACATTCGAGAGAGAGAACTCGAGGGAATTGCTGAAATCCTGCGTCCGACATATCTTGACATTCTTCCTCCTACACGAATTGAATGCTTTGACATTTCCAACATACAGGGAACAGATGCGACTGGTTCAATGGTTGTTTTTACAAAAGGGGAGGCTGATAAAAATCAGTATAAACGATTTAAAATTCGCACGAAGCAGGAGCCGAATGATGTAGCAATGATGAGAGAAGTAATTTCCAGACGACTCAAGCATGACGAGTGGGCTTTTCCCGACCTTATCTGCGTTGACGGGGGAAGAGCTCAGCTCACTGCAGCTCTTGTCACTCTCCAAAAATCCCAAATATCGATACCCGTCATTTCACTGGCAAAAAGAGATGAAGAGATCTATATTCCGGGAAAGCTTTTCCCTGTCAAACTTTCCCGGCGTGATCCAGCGCTTCAGCTTATCCAGAG